>JAIOII010000434.1 GCA_019912685.1 Kofleriaceae bacterium | reverse complement strand
GCCGAGAAGGTGTCGCCGGCGGCGCCGGCGACACCTTCTCGGCGACGCGCTCGCGGCGCAGGGCGACATCGATCCCCGCGAGATCGCCGAGCTCGGCCTGGCAGCGCGCACACCCCGCCAGGTGCTCGATCGCGGCAGCCTCGTCGGCCGGCGCGAGCTCGCCGTCGAAGTACCGGGCCGTGACGGCGCAGGGATCTGGCAAAGGGTGAGCCATGGTCAAGCCACGTCCTGATCGATCGACGACGGTCGGCGGGCTTCTTCCCACCGGCCCTCACCTTTTCTCTTCACATTCGACCGGGCCAGCGCTCTGGGGCCGGGAAGATGTTTACAGCCCACCGTCATCCCGGTACGAACCGTTTCCCCCGCAAGGAGCCTGCCGTGAATCGATTTCCGCTCGCCCTGATCGCCCTCAGCTGCACGTTCGCCGTCGGATGCACCGACCTCGAGACGACGACGGACACCACGACCCAGGAGCTCGAGGCCGAGTGCACCGGCGGCGTCAAGTTCAGCGGCTACTGGCCCCCGATCAAGACGTGGTCGGGCAAGGCCCCGGCGCCGATGTCGGAGAACCAGTACTTCGTGGTCGCGCCGATCGACTCGAACTTCAAGACGTTCCTCGCGATCCAGGCGGACTGGGAGACCGGCAAGATCGGCTGGGCCGCCAAGATCACCCGGACGCAGCGCGCGTCGGTGATCGCGACGCTCTCGCTCGAGCCCGGCAGCATCGACGCGCTCGGCGGCACGCGCGGACCGATCAAGTACCCGCCCGGCACCGACGAGGGCCAGTGGGTGATCGACCGCGGCTTCCGCAGCTACGAGCCCTGGGAGGACTGATCGGGTCATCCGCCGTCGCCCTCGCGTTCCGGACCGCCGAACACGATGCGCAGGCGACGGCGCGCCCGCAGGACGCGCGTGCCCACCGTCGCGACGGGCACCCCGAGCCGCTCCGCGATCTCCTTGTAGGAGAGGCCGTCGAACGCGAACAGCTCGAACGCGGCGCGCAGCTCGTCGGGCAGCTTCGGCATCGCGGCGCGGATGTCGTCGGCGCCGAGCGCCTCCCACCACGCGCGGTCCTCGGGGATCGCCGCCGGCACCGCGTTCTCGTCGATCGGCGCCGCCTCGCGGCCGGCGCGGCGGCGCACCTGATCGATGAAGAGGTTGTGCATGACGCGGGTCATCCACGCCACGTGGTTGGTGCCGTCGGGGAGACGGTCGAAGTTCGCGACCGTCTTCACCAGGACGTCCTGGACCAGATCGTCGGGATCGAAGCCCGAGCGGCACAGCTTGCGCGCGACGGCGAGGAGCGTCGCCTGGTGCGCCCGGGTCAGCTCGTCGAGGCGGCGGCGATCGCGCGCGCCGGAGATGGGGACCACGTCCCTCCCCGCGGAGTCTGCGCTGGCTGCCTTCGACATGTACGCCGCCGCGCCGCCGGCAGCGGCGCTCGGCGAACATACCCGACCCGGGACGGTGACGTCGCCGATCAGGTGAGCATCGCGAACGGCGCCGGCGCCAGCGCCGGTGCCACCGGCCGGGCGATGGTGCGCTCGCGCTCCTGACCCAGCCACGCCTCCAGGTCGGCCAGGTCGAGCCGCACCACGCCACCGACGCGATAGACCGGCAGCGGCGCGATCTCGCGCTGCGCCATGTTGCGACACCAGCGCTCGGAGCGATGGAGCTGCGTGGCGATCTGCTTCCAGGTCTCGAGGTAGGTCATGCCCGGTCGACGGGCCCCGGCTGGCTTCTTCCCGAAAAAAACATCCTGACGAAGCACGGGAAGATCGTCTTCGTCCTTCGTTGGCACGGGCAACGAACGGAGGAACCGATGATGTCTTGCTCACCCGCCCGCCTCGCGCCGCTCCTGGCCCTCTGCGCCCTCGCCGGCGCCACCACCGCGTGCCTCGACGACGCCGAGCTCGGCAGCGCCGAGCAGCCCGTCGAGCTCTCGCCGATCGAGCGCATCAGCCTGCGCTCCGGCCCCTACGCGGCCGAAGGGCGCGCGCGCGCCATCAGCAGCGACGGCCGGCTCCTGCTCTACACCGCCTACTCGGGGTCGAGCACCGCGCTCTGGCTGATGGACCGGACGACCGGGACGCGCACGGTCGTCAGCTTGCCCGGTGATCGCATCCTCGACGCGCGCATGAGCGCCGACGGCAACGCGATCGCGGTGAGCATCAACAGCGGCGGCACCGGCAGCGCCCGCGCGCCCGGCGTCTACGTCCTCGATCGCGCCACCGGCGCATGGACGACCGTGTACCTCGGGACCGTCGCGTGGCACGGGCTCGCGCTCTCGGCGAGCGGCAGCCACGTCGGGTTCGTCACCTTCGCCGCCCTCGATCCGGTCGACACCAACGGCACGTTCGACGTGTACGTGTGGAACCGCGCCAAGAACCGCATCGACCTCGGCACGCGCGGCCGCGACGGCGCGATCCTGTCGAGTCGCGTCGCGATCCGCGGCAAGATCTTCCTGTCGGCCGACGGCGACAAGCTCGCCTACACGTACGAGGACATCGACACGTACGTCGACGTCGCGCTCGTGCGCGATCTGTCGAGCGGCGTCGTCGAGCCGCTCTTCCGCTCGCCCGGCGGCGTCGAGGAGACGCGCACGTCGATGCGGCCGATCGGCGCGATGACGCCGGATGCGCGCTTCTTCCTCGTCGACCGGGTCGGCAGGCTCGTGGTGCTCGATCGCCTCAGCTCGACCCTCGAGCTGGTGCAGCGCACGACCCACGGCGCCATGGTCGCCAGCCGCAGCGCCGAGGAGGTGGCCCTCAGCGACGACGGCCGCCTCGTCCTGTGGACGACCAGCCACTCGCTCGAGCCGATCGACACCGGCAGCGTCGACGTGTTCGTGCACGACCGCTGGATGGGCACGACCCAGCGCGTGTCGACTCCGCTCGACGGCGGCACCGCCGACCACAACAGCGGGACCACGCTGGCGATCGCTGGCGGTGGGTCGCTCGCCGCGTTCGACTCGTTCGCCTCGAACCTGGTCGCCGGCGACACCTACGATCTCGACGTGTTCGCGCGGCCGATCGAGGCCATGCCGGGTGAGGTCGTCCAGATCAACCGCTGGGAGAGCGGCGTCCCCGCGCTGACCGAGTATCAGAACGCCGGGCTCGTCACCGACGGCGGCATCCGCGCGTACGTCGACGGCTCGGGATCGCGGGTGACGTCGGTGAGCGGGACGACGACGATGACCGGGACCAACGGCGCCGCGACGACGGTCGAGCTCGAGCTCGCGTGGAACGGCGCCGGCTACGACGGCTTCGTGCGCTACGACGATCCCGACGGCGGCGCGTTCGACTCGCGCACCGAGGGCGCCCCGGTGTCGCTCGCGGTGAGCCGCATCGGCGATCGCGAGGTCCTCGTCGATCTCGCGTACGCCACCCACGGCCTGCGCGTCACGGTGCGCAGCGACGAGCCGCACGAGGTGCTCGCGTCGGGGTGGGTCTGGGCCCACGCCACGACCGGCGACTACGACGCGCCCACGCCGTACGCGTACAACCCGACCGGCTGGGCCAACCGCATCACCCGGCTCGCCACCGGTCGGTACCGCGTGCGCTTCGCGCGCCAGGCCGGCGCCCTCGGCGCGGTGGTGCACGTCGCCGCGTACGGCGACGGCAACGCGTGGTGCAAGTACGAGCGCCAGGCGGCGGGACCGACGGGCGAGCTCGAGGTCTACGTCCGCTGCTTCACGCCGACGGGGACGCCGGTCGACGCGCGCTTCGTCGCCAGCTTCACGCTCGACCGCCGCGTCACCGGCGCCGCCGGGCGCGCGTGGCTGTCGTACGGCGGCAGCGGGACGGCGCTGCGCGACGCCGCGAGCTCGAGCGGCGGCAGCGTCCTCCTCGGTCGCAGCGGCGCCGGCACCTACGGCGTCACGCTCACGGGCCAGAGCGGCTCGCCGCGGAACGTGATGG
>JAIOII010000433.1 GCA_019912685.1 Kofleriaceae bacterium | reverse complement strand
GTCTACGCGGTCGGCGGCCTGCGCGTCGTCGGCTTCGTCGTGCAGCCGCCCGCGCCGGCGCCCGCCGGAGGTCACCCGGTCATCCTGTGGCTGCGCGGCGGCAACCGCGACCTCGGCAAGGTCAGCCCGTTCCACCTCGCGCACATGCTCGACCTCGCCGAGGCCGGCTTCGTCGTCGTCGCGACGCAGTACCGCGGCGTCGACGGCGGCGACGGCCAGGACGAGTTCGGCGGCCGCGACGTCGCCGACGTCCACGCGCTCGTCCCGCTCGCGCGCCGCCTGCCCGGCGCGGACGCGACGCGGCTCTTCCTCGTCGGCAACTCGCGCGGCGCGATGAGCGGGCTCGTCGCCATGCGCCAGGGCCTCCCGGTGCGCGCGGCGGCGTTCCGCTCCGGGATGTACGATCTCGAGCGCACGATCCGCGAGCGGCCCGGGCTCGAGCAGATCTACGTCGAGATCGTCCCCGAGTGGACGTCGGACCGCGCCGGCGCGCTCCGCCGTCGCTCGCCGATCCGCTGGACCGGCGCGCTGCGCGCACCGATCCTCGTGCTCCAGGCGCGCCAGGACTGGCGCACGTCGCTCGACGGCGCGCTCGCGTTCCACCTCGCGCTCGGCGAGACCGACCTCGAGCACGCGCTCGTCATCTACGAGCGCGACGAGCACCAGCTCGCGTTCCACCGCCGCGAGTGGCTCGCCGAGACGGTCGCGTGGTTCCGCCGCCACGACGCGCCGGCCGCGCCGCGGTAGCCGCCCGCGTCAGGCCGCGGTCTCCGCGAGCTCGTCCTCGCCGACGAGCGGCGCCAGCCTGGTGCGCAGCTTGCGCAGCGCGCTCGCCTCGATCTGCCGGATGCGCTCGCGCGACAGCCCGTGGTCGGTCGCGATCTCGCGGAACGTCTCCTCGCGCTCGTCGCCGCCGAGGCCGAACCGCCGGCGCAACACCTCGCGCTCCATCGGCGACAGCGACGGCAGGAGCTCGCGGGCGAGCTCGGTGAGCGTCCGGCGATCGAGCGCGTCGCCGGCGTCGACCTCGTCGCCGCCGGGATCGACGAAGATCTCGACGCGCGCGTGGTCCTGGCCCTCGCCGGCGGGCGCGTCGAGCCGGACCTCGCGCAGGACGCCCGCCTCCTCGATCTGCTGCAGCTTCTCGAGGCTCACGTCGGCGGCGCGGGCGAGCTCCTCGCGCGTCGGCGCCCGCTCGAGCTCCAGGGCGAGCGCGTCGCGCACGCCCCTGAGGCGCTGGCGCGACTCGTGGACGTGCACGGGCACCCGGATGAGGCGACCGGTGTCGGCGACCGCGCGCCCGATGTGATGCCGGATCCACCACGTCGCGAACGTCGAGAAGCGCAGGCCGCGACGGTGGTCGAAGCGATCGACCGCCTTGATGAGGCCGAACATGCCCTCCTGGACGAGGTCCTCGCGCGAGAGCGTCGTCGAGCGGTAGCGGTTCGCGATGTACATCACGAGGCCGATGTTGGCCTGCACGAAGCGGCTGCGCGCGTCGGCGAGCTCGCGCGCGGCGAGGACGATCGCGTTGCGCGCCCCGGCGAGCTCGGGCTCCGGCGACGCCGCCACGAGCGCCACCGCCTGGTCGACGAGCGCGTGGTCGTGCGGCCGCTCGGCGCCGACCCGCGCCACGAGCGCGGCGGTCGCCGGATGCGCGAGCAGCGCGGACCACAGCGCCACCGACCGCGCCTCGATCTCGGCGGCGAGGGCGAGCTCGCTCTCGCGATCGAGCAGGCCCTGTCCCGTGTCGTATGTGCGCTTGCTCCGTTCCATCTCCGAGAGGATCGATGTGGGTCGTCCCCGGCGGGAGCGCAAGAGGCGACGCGCATCCGGCCCCGGACCGCGGATCCGTACGTCACTTGCGCGCGCGCTCACGTTCTACGCCGGCACCGGCGGCACCGTCATCAAGGTCGTCGCG
>JAIOII010000432.1 GCA_019912685.1 Kofleriaceae bacterium | reverse complement strand
CCACAAGGTGTCGGCGCGCGGGAGCGTGCAGATCGTCGACGACGCGTCGCTCGAGGTCGCGCGCGCCGCGCACTTCCTCGTGGTCGAGCCCGTGCGCGCGGTGATCACGTGCCACGCCGGCGGCGAGAGCCGCGTCGATCGCGGCCGGCCGCTCGCGTGCGAGCTCCTCGCGGCGCTGGTCGACGCCGACGGCGCGGTGGTGTCGGCCGAGCAGCTGTTCCTCGGCGTGTGGGGCGGCCGGGAGTACCACCCGCTGCGCCACCGCAACACGGTGTACGTCGCGGTGAAGCGCCTGCGCCAGACGCTCAAGGCGCTGATCCAGGACGAGCGCGAGGTGATCGAGACCGCGGCGGGCGGGTGGCGGGTGGCGGACGGGGTCGACATCGCGGTCGTGCGGCCGGTGGAAGACTGAACCGGGAGGGGTAAAGTCCTCTCATGGCGACGCAGGCGAACGGGGCCACCGGATACCGGCCGGAGCAGATTCGAAACCTCGTGCTGCTGGGTCATGCCGGCAGCGGGAAGACGACCCTGGCGGAGGCGATCCTTCATCGCTGCGGCGCGATCACCCGCATGGGCTCGGTCGAGGCGCACACGACGACCGCCGACTTCGAGCCCGAGGCGCACGCCCACGGCGTGTCGACGGCGTCGACGCTCCTGTTCGCGACGAGCGACGGCTGCGAGCTGAACGTCATCGACACGCCGGGCTCGCCCGAGCTCGTCGGCCACGCGCTGGTCGCGCTGCCCGCGGTCGAGATGGCGCTCGTCGTGGTGAACGCCGCCGCCGGCATCGAGCTCGGCACGCGCCGCCTGTTCCACGCCGCGCGCGAGGCCGGCCTCGTGTGCATGGTCGTGGTCAACAAGATCGACCTGGCGCCGGCGAGCCTGCCGCAGCTCGTGCGTGAGCTGCGCGAGAGCCTCGGCCGCGAGCTCCACTGCATCAACCTGCCGTGCAAGGGCGGCGCCGACGTGATCGACTGCTTCGACGAGGACGCGGGCGACGCCGACTTCGGCTCGGTCGCCGAGGAGCACAAGGCGATGCTCGAGTCGGCGATCGAGATCGACGACGCCGCGCTCGAGCGCTACCTCGCCGGCGAGGCGATCGACCTGCCGACCCTGCGCAAGGACTTCGTCGAGGCGATGAACCGCGGCCACGTCGTGCCGATCGTGTTCACCGCCGCGAAGACCGAGGTCGGCATCGACGACCTGGTGCACATCCTCGTCAACGAGGCGCCGAGCCCGGTGACGGCGCGGCCGCGGCGGCTGCAGAAGGACGGCGAGACCGTCGAGGTGCCGTGCGATCCCGAGGCGCCGCTCCTCGCCCACGTCTTCAAGATCGCGACCGATCCGTACCTGGGCAAGCTCGCGATGATCCGGCTGCTCCAGGGCAAGCTCGACAGCAAGACGCCGTTCGTCTACGGCGCGGAGAAGCGCGCCCACGACGCCGGGCACGTGCTCAAGATCGAGGGCCGCGATCACCCGGCGATGGACTCGGTCGCGTACGCGGGTGACATCGTCGCGGTCGCCAAGATCGACAACCTCCACGTCGACGCGATCATCCACGCGCCCGGCACCTCCGACAGCTACGCGCCGATCCGACCGCGCTACCCGCGCGCGATGTACGCGCTGGCGATCGAGCCGAAGAGCAAGGGCGACGAGGTCAAGATGCTCGCCGCGGTGCAGCGCCTGTGCGAGGAGGATCCGACGCTCGCGTGCACGCACGACGCCGAGACCCACGACCTCGTGCTCTCCGGGCTGGGCGAGCTGCACCTGCGCGTCGCGCTCGAGAAGCTCGAGAACCGCTTCCGCATCGCGGCCGACGCGCGCCGCCCGCGCGTCGCGTTCCGCGAGACGATCACGCAGCAGGCGGAGGGCCACTACCGCCTGAAGAAGCAGACCGGCGGCGCCGGTCAGTTCGCCGAGGTCTTCCTCCGCATCGAGCCGCTCCCCCGTGGGAGCGGCTTCGAGTTTGCGAGCGAGGTCTTCGGCGGCGCGATCCCGACGCAGTTCATCCCGGCGTGCGAGAAGGGCGTGCTCGACGCGCTGGCGTCGGGTCCGCTCGGCGGGTACGCGGTCGAGGACCTGCGCGTCGTGGTGCACGACGGCAAGAGCCACGCCGTCGACTCCAAGGACATCGCGTTCCGCACGGCGGCGAAGATGGCGTTCCGCGACGCGTTCGGGCGCGCGCGCCCGATGTTGCTCGAGCCGATCGTCACGCTCGAGATCACGGCGCCCGAGGCCCACGTCGGCGACATCACCGCCGACCTCAAGACGCGGCGCGGGCGCGTGCTCGGCGTCGACACGCTCGCGTCGGGGATGGCCGGCGTCCACGCGCAGATCCCGCTCGCCGAGCTCGGCAACTACAGCGGCGCGCTGCGCGGGATGACGTCGGGCGCCGGCAGCTTCGTGACCGAGCCCTCGCACTACGACTTCGTGCCGCCGCAGGTGCAGCGCCGGCTGACGGCCGATCGCGCCGCCGACGCCGAGGCCTGACGTCAGGGCTCGACCTCGACGATCGGCGCGTTCCACAGCAGCGTGTCGGTCGTGATCACCGGCGCGGCCTGGGCGGAGGCGAGGTCGGTGACGGAGGCGAAGGCGGCGTTGTCGTAGACGATGACTTCGCGGAGCGAGGAGTAGCCGGGCGCGGTGAGGGCGTCGGCGACGACGTGGGTGCGGTCGGAGCCGGTCTCGGTCATGAAGCCCGAGGACCAGCCGTTCGCGGAGGCGCCCGGGTTGGTGTTGAAGGCGACGTAGACGTCGGACGTGGGGACCGCGCTGCCCTCGACGCGCAGCGGCTGCTCCTCGAACGTGAAGTAGGAGAAGACCTGGTCCTTGTACCAGCCGCGGTGGAGCTCGGTGCCCTCCGAGCCGCGGCGGCGCGTGGCGGTGGAGCCGAGCGGCACGACCGGACAGTTGACGATCGTGTCGGTGACCGTGACGTCCCAGCCCTCGCGGAAGATCGCGGCCGAGCTCGTCGCCGTGTTGGCGACGTAGTCGGCGGGGACGTCGACGCGCACGACGCGCCAGAAGTCGGAGTAGCCGTGATCGCCCGGGATGTAGTCGACGATCGGGAGCTGGTCGGCGACCGGCTCGGCCTGGCCCTCGTGGTGGAGGACGTAGATGTTGATCGGCGTCGGCTGGTGCGCGTCGAGGTGGTAGTAGGTGATGCGCTCGCCGGCCGGGCCGAGCCCGCGCACGAGGAACGGCGCCTGATCGAGGTGGATGGGCGCGTCGGCCGCGGGCAGGTCCGGCATCACCCTGCGGTCGAGCAGGATCGCGCCCTCGCCGGTGAAGCGATCGATCACGGCCGCCGGCGCGGTGTCGGGGTCGAGCGGCTCGGCGGGGTCGGCGCCGTCGTCCCCGCAGGCGGCGAGGAGGACGAGCGCGAGCGGAACCCGGACCAGGCGCATGGCGATCATACGCCGACCAGGGTACGCCGGTTACGGCGCCTCTCGCTCGAGGACCGGCACGATCGCGGCCAGGGCGGCGTGCAGCTGCCGGATCGTGGTGTCGCCGACACGGCGGGCGAGCTCTCGCTCGAGGCTCGCGAGCACGCCGAGCCCGTGGGCGATCGCGTCGGCGCCGCGGGGCGTGAAGCGCACGAGGCGGGCGCGCGCGTCGGTGGGATCGGGGACGACCTCGACCACGCCCTCGTCCACCATGTCGGCCACCACCTTCGAGACCGCCTGCTTGCTCACGCCGACCTTCTCGGCGATCGCGCCGATGCGCACGCCCGCGAAGTCGAGGTGCGGCAGGAGATCGGCGATCGCGCGGCGGAACACCGGCCGGCCAGCGTCGACGTTCACCCGGGCGATCGCGCGCTCGTTGGCGAGGCGCGCGGCCTTGAACAGGAGCTGGAGCGTGCTGGCCTGCTTGGCCTGCTCGAGGGCGCGACGACGGCGCGGCGGGGGCATCCCGGCAGTATAGACAACCATGGTTGACGATCTCGGCGGACCGTGCTCCATTTAGTCAACCATGGTTGACGAAATCGCCGCCCCCGACCTCCCCGCCTGGCTCGATCGCGACGCGTACCCGTTCCGCCTCCGCCGCGCCCGCGTACCGGACGGCGCGCTCGCGTTCGTCGACGAGGGCGCCGGCCCGCCGGTCCTGTTCGCCCACGGCACGCCGACGTGGTCGTTCGAGTGGCGCCACCTCGTGCGCGCGCTCGCGCCCGCGCACCGGTGCCTCGCGCCCGATCACCTGGGGTTCGGCCTCTCCGAGCGGCCCGACGGCGCCGACTACACGCCCGAGGCGCATGCCGAGCGCTTCGCGGCCTTCGCCGACCGGCTCGACCTGCGCGAGGTCACGCTCGTGGTCCACGACTTCGGCGGGCCGATCGCCCTGCCCTGGGCGCTCGCCAACCGCGCGCGCATGCGCGCGCTCGTCGTCCTCGACTCGTGGATGTGGTCGTTCGCCGACGACCCGCTCATGCGCCGCCGCGGCCAGCTCGCCGGCGGCCGGTTCGGCCGCTGGCTCTATCGCTGGGCCAACGCGTCCTTGCGCTTGCTCATGCCGAGCGTCTACGGCGATCGCGCGAAGCTCACCCGCGCGATCCACGGCCAGTACCTCGCGCCGTTCGCGTCGCGGAAGGCGCGCGGCGACGTCCTCTGGCCGCTCGCCCGCGCGCTGAACGGCTCGGCCGCGCACTACGATCGACTCTGGCGGGCGCGGGCGGCGCTCGCCGATCTTCCCACGCTCGTGCTCTGGGGGCGGCGCGACGGCGCGTTCCGGCCAGCGATGCTCGAGCGCTGGCGAGCGGTCGCCCCGAGCGCGCGGATCGTCGAGCTCCCCGATGCCGGGCACTGGCCGCACGAGGAGGAGCCCGAGCGCGTCGCGCACGAAGTGCGCGCGTTCCTCGCGGCGACGGCGTCGTCGACGGGTATTCGCGCCGCCGCGCTGTGAGCCGCGCTGCAAACGCGCGCGCACGGGAACGTTTGCTTGCCGGCTACGACGCCAGCCACCGCGTCGCGCACCGGTCGGACCTTCATCGAGCGCGTGCACGATTGCCGACTGCAGTCTGCAGCGCGCGCGCGGAGCGTGGGACGCGCGCAACGTCCGGTCGCGGTTCGTGAACCCTCGTTCGGATCGCTCGAAACGTGCGCCGGTTGAGGGGTTTTCCCCCAGGGATCGTGAGCCGCACACGCCTGTGGTCAGGACCTTGCAAAGCGCGGCCGCGAGGATGGACGACGAGATCGACACTGCCGTCGACGCTGTTGGTCGACCGCCCGGCGCGCCGCGCAGCGCGCTCGGCACGCGGCCGCCGCCGTCCGCCTTGCCCGCGCGCATCGGCCGCTACCACGTGCTCGCGTCGCTCGGGCGCGGCGGCATGGCGGAGGTCTTCCTCGCCGAGCTCCACGGCCCGCAGGGCTTCCGCCGCCAGGTCGCGATCAAGCGGCTCTACCCCGCGCTCGCCGACGATCCCGACAGCGTCGCGCGCTTCGTGCGCGAGGCGACGATCGCGACGCGCCTCGTCCACCCGTCGATCTGTCACGTCTACGAGCTCGACGAGGACGAGACCGGCTGCTTCATGGTGATGGAGCACCTCGACGGCGTCACGCTCGCCGTCGCGCTCAAGGTGCTGGCGCGCGCGCAGTGGCTCCTGCCCGTGCCGATCGTCCTGCGCGTCATGCGCTCGCTCTGCAGCGGCCTCCACGCCGCGCACGAGCTCCGCGAGCGCGACGGTACGCCGCTCGGGCTCGTGCACCGCGACGTCACGCCGTCGAACATCGTGCTCACGGCCAGCGGCCAGGTGAAGCTCCTCGACTTCGGCGTCGCCAAGACCCACGACATCCGCACGCAGGTCGGCGTCGTACGCGGCAAGCCCGGCTACATGTCGCCGGAGCAGATCCTCGGGCGCTCGCTCGACCGGCGCAGCGACATCTTCTCGCTCGGCGTCGTGCTCTACGAGTCGCTCACGGGGACGCGGCTGTTCGCGCGCGCCCGTTCGCAGGAGGCGATGCACCAGGTGCCGGACGAGCGCGTGCCCGACCCGCGCGCCAGGCGCCCCGACCTGCCGGCGGCGGCGGTCGCCGTGATCGACCAGGCGCTGTCGCACGATCGTGACGAGCGCTTCCCGACGGCGGCGGTGATGGCGTCGGCGCTGACGGCGGCGCTGGCGCCGTCCCAGGTCGCGTCGCCCGAGTGGGTGGCGAGCATGGTGCACGCGATCCGCGAGCGGTCCGGCGAGACGACGCCGTCGTGGAACGGCGCGCCGTCTTGACGCGCGCGCGGGCGCGGGGCGACTGTCGGCGCCCATGAAGCTCGTCGAAGGTTCGGTCGCTCTCGTCACCGGTGGTGCCTCGGGTCTCGGCGCCGCCACCATCCGCCGCCTGTTCGCGGGCGGGGCCAGCGTCGTCATCGTCGATCGCGACGAGGCCAAGGGCGCCGCGCTCGCCGCCGAGCTCGGCGCCGACCGCGCGGTGTTCGCCAAGGCCGACGTCACCGATCCGGCGCAGATCGAGGCGGCGATCGAGGCGGCCGCGAAGCTCGGCACGCTGCGCGTCGCGGTCTCGTGCGCGGGCGTCGGCTGGGCGGCGCGCACGCTCGACAAGACCGGCAAGCCGCACGACCTCGAGCTGTTCCGCACCGTCATCGGCATCAACCTCATCGGCACGTTCAACGTCCTGCGCCTGGCGGCGTCGGCGATGTCGAAACACGAGCCGGTCGACGGCGAGCGCGGCGTGATCGTCAACACCGCGTCGGTCGCGGCGTTCGACGGGCAGATCGGTCAGATCGCGTACGCGTCGTCGAAGGCCGGCGTCGTCGGCATGACGCTGCCGGCGGCGCGCGACCTCGCGCCGTCGGGCATCCGCGTGTGCACGATCGCGCCGGGCATCTTCGACACGCCGATGCTCGCGGCCTTGCCCGAGGACAAGCGCGCGGCGCTCGCCGCCGACGTCGTCTTCCCCAGGCGGCTCGGCTCGCCGGCGGAGTACGGCGAGCTCGTCGCCGCGATCGTCGGCAACGGCTACCTGAACGGCGAGACCATCCGCCTCGACGGCTCGCTGCGCATGCCGCCCAAGTGATGTAGGCGTTCGCCCGCGAGACACTTGGCGGCGCTGGCGCGACACCTGTCGCAAGGCCGCGCGATCGCTCGGGGTCCGGCGCTGGCCGCCTTCTTGCGATGAGCGCGGGCATGACGCGTCTCCGCCTGCGCTGCTGCTCCTTCTGGATCCTGGCCCTCGCCCTGGTCGCCGCCTGCGGCGAGGTCGTCTCCGACGGCGGCGGGGGCGGCGACGACGACGACGGCGACATCGTCGACGCGCCGCCCGTCGACGACCTCGTCGCGTGCTCGGCGCCGGGCGACTGCGCCGGCGACGAGAGCTGCGTGGAGAACGCGCAGGGCGACGGCGTCTGCATGACGACGTGCCGCCTCTACGACGACTCGACGTGCGACGCCGGCGAGACCTGCGTGCTGGGCCGCGCGTTCACGTCGGCCGACGTCATGATCACGTACTGCCGGACGGCCGGCACGGCCGCGACGTGGGAGAGCTGTGACGAGGCGACGCCGTGCGCCGCGGACCACTCGTGCTGGAGCAACACCTGCGTCCCGCACTGCGACGACGCGCACCCGTGCCCCGACTCGGGGCTGACGTGCATGCCGCCAGCGAACTATCCGTACACCAACCCGACCAACGCCGGCGTGTGCCTCTAACCGCGTGCGTCACTCGGCTGGCGCGGCCCGGGCACCTCGCGCGGATCGATGCGTCCGTGGCGGCGCCAGCCGGTCTCGAGCAACCACGTCTGCGGGTACATCGTGAGCAGAGGGTCGTAGCCATCGGGCGGTACGAACGGATACGTCCGGTTCCATCCGTCGAAGAGGACGCCGTTCGTGAACGGATCGACCCGGGCGTGGCGGAATCGCCCGCCCTGGTCCTCGCGATGCCGGCGCCAGCGTCGGTCCGCCCTGAATGCCACCCGTCGCCGCCGGCTGCCGCGAGGACGCGACATACGGTTGATCGAACGCGACACATCCGCCCTCGACGACTCACTTCGCGTGCCGCCGCGGTCATGACGGCGGCTCGACGACGAGACACTCGGCGCGCGAGCGTGACACCTGCGCAAGCGCGCGCGAACGTTGGCGATCGTCCGCGCTCGTTCGCGTCCTTTGCTGGCCTTCTTCTTGCGATGGCGGTCGACATGACACGTCTCCGCCTCCCCTTCCGCCTCTCCTGGCGCCTCCCCTTCTCCCTGCCCCTCTGCATCCTGGTTCTCGCCGTGGTCGCCGCCTGCGGCGATGACGGCAGCATCGACGACGGCGTCGATGGCGGCGTGGCGTTCGACGATCGCACCGACTGCGGCTTCGATGGCGGCGGCGACGACGACGGCACGATGCCGCCGGTCGAGCCCGTCGTGGATCCTGCCACGCTGGGCCAGCCGTGCGACGAGGGTGACGTCTGCCCGGCCGGCACGACCTGCGTCACGTACTACGGCGTCGCCGGCCCCGCCGGCCCCGAGCTCGAGTCTTGCGAGATCAGCTGCGCCCGCACCGGCGTCTGCCCCGAGGACACCACGTGCATGATCATCTCCGACGGTCCCGGCGAGGTGTGCCGTCCCGCGGCGCCCGACGCGGGCGATCAGAAGCCGAGCGCGCCGCGGTAGCCGGCGGCGATGTCGTCGTCCGTGACCGGCTTCGGGTTCGTCGCGAGATAGAGCGCCTCGGCGCGCGCGCCGGCCACGAGCGCGGGGAGGTCGTGGGCGCCGAGCGCGACGGGCGCGGTCGCCGGCAGGCCGATCTCGGCGGTGAGCTGGCGAACCCACGTGACGACCGCGCCCACCGGATCGGCGACGCCCGCGAGCCCGAGGCGCGCACCGAGGCGCGCACACGGCGTGGTGATCGCCGGGCCGTTGGTCTCGAGCACCCACGGAAGGAGCACGGCGTTGGCGAGCCCGTGGTGGAGCCCGGTGCGCGCGCCGAGCGGATGCGCCATCGCGTGGCAGAGCCCGAGACCCTTCTGGAAGGCGACGGCGGCCATGCCGGCGGCGTGCAGCATGTGCGAGCGCGCGACGGCATCGTCCGGCGTCCGGACCGCGCGCGGCAGGTGCTCGGCGATCATCGCGACGGTCTCGAGCGCGATCGCGTCGCACATCGGGTGGTAGCCGGGCGCGCACAGCGCCTCGAGCGCGTGCGTGAGCGCGTCCATGCCCGTCGCCGCCGTCGCCTGCGCCGGCAAGCCGATGGTGGTCTCGGGGTCGGCGAGCACACCGCGCGGCATGAGCGACGCGTGGAGCAGCGTCCGCTTCACGCCGGCTCGCCCGTCGGTGACGACCGCGCCGGTCGACAGCTCCGACCCGGTGCCGGACGTTGTCGGCACCGCGACGAGCGGCGCCGACA
>JAIOII010000431.1 GCA_019912685.1 Kofleriaceae bacterium | reverse complement strand
CTGCAGGCCGTCCGCGGCGCCGGCACCGGCATCGGTCCGGCGATCGCCGCTCGCCTCGAGCGCGCGGGCGTCACCGAGGACACGCTGCACTGGCTCGCGCGGCTCACGATGCTCACGGCGGTGGGCGCGCTGGCGATCGCGCGCACGCCGGCGGCGCTCCTCGTCGCGTCGCTCCTCTGGGGCGTGGGCACGGGCAGCAACTGGGTGCTCGCGCACACCGCGCTGCAGCGGCACTCGCCCGACGAGGTCATCGGCCGCCTGGCGGCCTTCGACGAGCTGCTCGTCATCGTCGCCATGGTGCTCGGCGCCTTCGCCGGCGCCGCCGCCGCCACCGTCGTGGGCCCCGGCGCGGCGGCGATGGTCGGCGTCGTGCTCGGCGCGCTCGCGATCGCGACGGCCGCCGCGATCGTCGCGGCCGTCTCAGTCGGCGAAGGGCAGGGAGCCGATGTGGTCGTCCTTGCTCAGGGACACGCCGTTGTGGCGCAGGATGGCGTAGGCGGTGGTGAGGTGGAAGTGGAAGTTCGGTAGCGCGAAGTGGTCGAGGTAGTCACCGCCCCGCATCGCCTTGCCCTTCATCCACTGGTGGCTGCACCGCCGCTCCTCGGCGCCGGCGAAGTCGTCGCGGGTGAAGGTCGCGAGGTAGTCGAGGCACGTGCGGATGCGCGCACGGCAGTCGGCGAGCGTGACCTCGGTGTCGGGATGTGAAGGCGGTTCCTTGCCGGTGAGCTTCGCGCAGGTGAACTTCGCCTGGTCGCACGCGCCCTGGATCTGGCGCTTGAGCGGCCACTGATCGGGCGCGAGGCGTGCATCGATCAACACCTGCGGATCGAACTTCTTCTGCTCGGCGAGGGCGGCGCCCTTGTCCAACCACTTCTCGAGGTTGCCGAGGAACTTGGTGAAGATCGGCACGGTCGCGTCGTACAGGTTCATGGCGCTCATCCTACTCGCTGCGGTTAGTATCCGGCCGCGTTGTACGACGATCTCGACACCGTGACGCGCGACGCTGCGCTGCCGCCGTCACTCCCGCCGCCGCCGCCGGTCACCGTCGTGCGCGGGCCGAGCACCGCCGACGACGTGCTCGATCTCGACGAGGCGCGCCGCACCCGTATCTTCGGCGGCTTCGTGCTCGGGCTCGTCGTCATGGTCGCGGCCGGCCTGCCGCTCGTCGGCGGCGATCCGCTCGCGAGCTGGATCCACGCCGCCGGCCTGGTCGCGGCGGCGCTCACCGCGCTGTGGTTCCGCGCCGCCGCGCGCGATCCCGCCGCGTACCGTCCGCGGCACAACGTCGTTCTCGGCCACGCGTGCGTCGTCGCGATCACCACGGGCTTCTACTTCTGGGGCCCGTTCTCGGCCGCGCTCCTCATCATCCCGTTCGGCGCGTTCATCTTCTCGAGCAGCCGCAACCTCGGCGGCGCGCTCTCCGTCACGATCCACCTCGTCGTCGCCTACACCGCGATCAGCGTCGCGCTCCTCGCCGAGGTCCTCCCGGATCGCACGCTCATCTCGACCGCGCACATGCCGCCCTCGACGCAGCTCGTGCTCCTCCTCGCCATCGACGCGATCTTCGTCGCGACCTTCGTCGTCGCGCGCCAGTTCCGCGCGTCGTCGCGCGCGGCGATCGAGCAGCTCGATCGCGCGCTGCGCGCGCTCGGCCAGCGCGAGGCGCAGCTCGCCGAGGCGCGCCGCGATCTCCGCGACGCCGTGGTCGGCGGCGGCCGCGGCCGCTTCTCCAATCACGTGGTCGGCGGGTTCCGCCTCGGCGCGCTGCGCGGCCGCGGCGGCATGGGCGAGGTGTACGAGGCGACGCGCGACGACGGCTCGGAGCCGGACCGCCGCTACGCGGTGAAGCTGCTCCATCCTCACCTGCTCTCGGATCCCTCCGCCTACGAGCGCTTCGCCCGGGAGGCGCGCAGCGCCGCCGCCCTCGACTCGCCGCACGTCGTGCGCGTCGTCGAGGTCTCGCCCGACGCCGCGGCGATGCCCTTCCTCGCGATGGAGCTCCTCGAGGGCAACGACCTGGCGACGATCCTGCGCGAACGATCGACGCTCCCGATCGCCGAGGTGATCACGCTGCTCCGCCAGATCGGCGCCGGCCTCGAGGCCGCGCACGCCGCCGGCATCGTGCACCGCGACCTCAAGCCGCAGAACGTCTTCGCCGCGCGCAGCGGTCCCTCCGACGACGACGTGATGTGGAAGATCCTCGACTTCGGCGTCTCCAAGCTCGCCGGCGGTGAGGGCTCGCTGTCGATCGGGCACGCGGTCGGCACGCCCTCGTACATGTCACCGGAGCAGGCGCGCGGCGACGCGATCGATCATCGCAGCGATCTCTACTCGCTCGGCGTCATCACGTACCGCGCGCTCACCGGGCGCCCGGCCGTCGCGTCGGCCGAGGTGATGACGATGCTCCACGACGTGTGTCACCGCATGCCGCCGCAGCCGAGCGCCGTCGCCGAGCTGTCGTCGGCGATCGACGACGTCCTGCTCGTCGCGCTGGCCAAGTCGCCCGCCGAGCGCTTCGCCAGCGCGCGCGAGCTCGCCGACGCGCTCGCCGCCGCCGCGCACGGGAAGGTGTCACTCGACCTGCAGCTCCGCGCGGGCGCGATCGCGAAGTCCTGGGACTGGGCACGCGCGCGCGACCGCGAGTAAGATCGCGGCATGGCGGGGAAGCCGACCAAGGCGGCGCTGCGCACCGAGCTCGTCGCGCAGCTCGAGGAGGCCCTCACGGCGGCGGTGGCGGCGCACGCCGCGACCGTCGACGGCGCGACCCACGCCGAGGCCAAGCCCGAGAACGACAAGGACACGCGCGCGCTCGAGCAGCAGTACCTCGCGCGCGGCCAGGCGCAGCGCGTGGTCGAGCTCCAGGAGGCGTTGCTCGAGCTCGCGCGCTGGGCGCCGCGTCGCTTCGGCGAGGACGATCCGATCGCGCTCGGCGCGCTCGTGACCATCGAGGAGGACGGCGACGAGCGAACGCTCTTCGTCGCGCCCGCCGGCGGCGGCAACCAGCTGGCCGACGGCATCCAGGTGGTCACGCCGCGCTCGCCGCTCGGCCAGCTCCTCCTCGGCAAGCATGCTGGCGACGAGGTCGAGCTCCGCGCCGGCGCGCGTGCACGCACCCTGGAGATCGTCGCCGTCGCCTGAGGTCCACCTCCGATGTTCACTCCCACCGATCGCTGGATCATCCTGCGCGGCCTCACGCGTGAGGTCGGGCACTGGGGCGAGTTCGCCGCGACGCTCGCCGCGGCGCTGCCCGCCGCCGAGATCGTGCCGGTCGAGCTCCCCGGCGTCGGCACGCTCCGCGAGCGGCCGTGGCCGGGCGACATCGCCGCCGCGATGGAGGACGTGCGCGCCCGCGCCGGACGGGCGGCCGACGGGACGCGCACGTTCGTGTTCGGCATGTCGCTCGGCGGCATGGTGACGATGGAGTGGGCGGCGCGTCATGCCGGCGAGCTCGCCGGCATCGTCGTCGGCGCGTCGAGCGCACGCGACCTGTCGCGGCCGTGGCAGCGCATGCGGCCCGCGGCCCTGCCGGTGG
>JAIOII010000430.1 GCA_019912685.1 Kofleriaceae bacterium | reverse complement strand
TCATCGCGGGGAACGAGCTCAGGTCGACGAGCGTGAACACGGGGCGCGTCCGATCGAGCGCGATGAAACGCGCGCCCTCGAGAAGGCGGTGGTTGTGGAGGCCACGCAAGAGCGACCCGTACACGAACACACGCGTGTGGTCGCGACGGCGGCGCGGCGATCGATCAGCCATGGCGATGCTCGCGCGCGCGGATGCGGCGGCGCTCGGCGGCGATGGTCATGCGCAGCCACACCATCGCGACGTCGAGCTCCTCCTCGGTGTAACCGGCGTAGCCTCCCTCGCCGCACATCCCTTCGAGGTCGGCCGCGGCGAGCTGCTGGATCATCGCGAGCGCGCCGACGAGCCGTACGGTCAGCCGCGGCCGGCGCCGCGCTGCGCGCCGCGCGTTGGTGTCAGTCACGGCGGGCCTCGGCGTCGACGTGGGTCCACGCATACTCGGGACCGAAGCCCACGCGGTTGCCCTCCAGGAGGAGCACATCGTCGCCTTCCCAGTGCTCATCGCGATCGTCCTCGTCGAGCACCTTGCGCTCGACGACATGCGCGAGCTCGTGCTCCCACGGCCACCGGCGATTCACGACCAGGAGGACCCGCGCGTCCGGGTTGCGCTGTTCGAGATGCGCGATGAGCTCTCGAACGGTCACTGGCCGGCCTCCGGTTGTTCGGTCGTGCGCCGCTCCAGCAGCGCGGCGATCTTCACGAGGTTCGTGTTGAGGGCGCGGAGCTGCTCGACCAGAGCAGGGACGTCGCGCTCGAAGAAGCGGTGGCCCATGACCGTCTTGTAGAAGGGGACGTCACTCATCGTCGTCTGCGTTCTCCTTGCTGCCGGGTGTCCGGCGGGACCCGTACGTTGGGTCCGGTGTCCGCGAAGTCAACGGCGCTCTCCGAGGCTGTGTCCGCTTCACGCGAGTGGCGAGGGTGATCGCGATCGACAGGCTGTCCTTCGGGATGCCGAGCCGGTGATACGCGCCGACGATCAGGCCGAGGTACGCCGGGGCCGGCGTGCCGAGGCCCGCGCGGACGTGCTCGGAGCGCAAGCGGTAGATCTCGGCACGGCGCCGCTTGCCGTCGGCGATCACCCACGCGCTCGTGCGCATGTACATCCACGGAACACCTTCGAACCGATCCAGGCGCGCCAGATCCTCGCGCGTGATCGAGTAGAGCGCGCCGGGGACATCGAGCGCCTCGCACGCGAAGACGGTCGCCACCGGACCGCTACGCGAGGCGCTGTAGCCGGCAAAGGCCATCGCGTGGCCGCGCAGCGTCGCGACGCCAACGAAGCGCGCGGACGGGCAGCGGTACCGCATCTGATCCTGGTCGACGTTCGACCCGTAGGCGAACACGCGAACGCGACGGAGGTCCGGACGCGGGCGCGGTGCCTCGGCGTCCGGAAAGAGCGTCTCCTGCGCGACGCTGTCGGTGCGTAGGAGCGAGATGATCTTGCGCTTGGTCATGGTGCGAATGGGAGGGCGGGCCGGTGCCCGCCCGATGGGGTGGTGGTTGATCAGGCGGCGTGCGGCACCGGCGACGGGGAGCCATCGCCCGAGTCGTCGGTGCCGTCGTGGGTCTGGTCCGGATCGGCCGCGGTCGTCGCGGCGGCGGGGGCAGGCGTGGGGCGCCCGCGCTTCCAGGCGGCCGAGCCCGGGAGCCGGCGCAGGAGGTGATGGCGCGCGGTCTTGAACTCGTCGCCGATGAGGCCGAGGCCGAGGAGGAAGACGCGGAAGTCGTACTTGGCGCTCTCGGCCGAATACTCGCGGCGCGCCCGCGAGGCGCCGCGCTTGTTCTTCGCGGCGGCCACCAGGGCGAGGACGAATTGCACGTAGGCCTTGACCTCACCCGCGTGCATCTTCGAGGAGGAGAACGCGAACCAGCGAAACTCGACCGTGCCGCGGAAGAAGAGGCTGTTGAGGTTCACGCCGTGGTAGCGGCTCTGGTCGTAGCGCGTCGCGCTGCCGCCGAGCGTGCGGTACCAGGCGCGACGCAGGGTCGAGATCTCGTGCGCGCGATCGAACGCGTCGAGCACCTCGTCGTTGACCGGCCGGCAGTAGCGGTGCAGGCGGTTGTCCGCGATGCCGAGGGCCTGCTCGATGTAGCGCTCCTGCTTGGCGACCATCTTGGTCAGGTTCTTGATCGCCTTCGCGTCGAGCGACGCGCCGTCGACGTGGATGTGGATGCCGCAGGAGCTGTCGCTGCGACCGCCGGCAGCGCGGACGGCGCGCACCACCGACTGGAGCAGATCGATGTCCTCGTAGGTGAGGACCGGCGAGACGATCTCGCCGTTGTGCGAGCCGCTGAGGGAGCCGTCGTGCACGACCTTCCAGGTGCGCTCCTGGGTGTCGACGACCAGGTGGTCGCCGTAGTAGCTGCCGCCCTGGAGGCGGCCACCGGTCGCGTCGGCGACTGCGCGCGCGATCTGATCCTTGGAGAGGCCGACGACCTCGATCTCGATCCCGAACCTGAGCGTCTTCATCGAATCCGTGTTGGTCATTTGCGTGGACACACGGTTGAGTCCGGTGTCGGAGAAGCCAAGTCCGAATCCGACGCTGAGCCGGTGAATGTGATCCCTCGCGATATGTCGCCTGTAGTCGGTCACATGCAGGATATTTGACGTCGTGCCTCGCGACTGACGTCCAGGCACAGCTCGCGCAATGGCGCGTTCGTGGCGACATCGCAAGACGTGGTCCAGGTATCGACGCGCGCGCGACTTGCCTCCCCGTCGTGTCGACCCAACGTGTCGCCACGCCAAGGAGGCGAACACGATGGCCGACAACGACAAGGGTTACGCGATCGAGCTCACCGAGAACGAGCACGATCTGCTGTGGGCGGCGCTGCGCGTCTACGAGGGTGACTTCGAGAGAAGGAATCGGGGCCTCGGCGCGCCGGTCATCGAGCGCGAGCGACGCGTGGTCGACGCGGTGCGCGACAAGCTCCGCAGGGCGCGGTTGGCGCGGTACCAGCGGTAGCGAGCAATCCGCGCAAGGGCGCCGCGACGTGTGGGACGCCGCCTACCGCTGACGCTCCGGCTACAGGCGCCGTGGCGCGAGGGCGCGGCGCTCACGCGCCGGCAGCGTGGCCGACGTGGCGCCTGGTGCTGCGCGTAGCGCGCCGCTGGGATCGCTTTCGATCAGGGGCGCGATGGATGGTTGGCCCATCGCACGCTCGAGCACGTCGCGCGCGGCGCCGAGCCGCGTCGCGAGCTCGTCGAGGCTCGCCGCCGGTTGCGCGAGGAGCTCGGCGACGGCGGCGACGCCGAGCGCGAGGTCGTCCCGAGGCTGATCGTCGTGCGTGTGATGGTCCATCATGACGCATCGTACGCGAGGACGAGGCTGGCGCCTACGCGCCGGCTCGGTCAGTTGCGCCAGTCGACGCCGTCGACGAGCCAGCGTTCGAGCGCCTCGCGCGGCGGGCGCCGATCGCCCATCGCGGCGATGTCGATGTTCACGCCGATGATGCGGCTGAGAACGAGGTCAGCCTCGTCGACGGTGAGCGAGCGCGAGATGCCGTCGGTGCTGCCGAGGGCGACGACGTTGCCGAAGAGCGGCTGCGCATGCGCCTCGGTGCATCGGCGGAGCAGCCAGGCGCGATTCGCCTGTACCGGGCGCTTGAGCAGCGCCTCGTCATCGCACCAGAGGTCGATGCCGACGTCGAGCGCGACGACGTCGACGAACGAGCAGCGCATCGCGCGGTAGAGGCCGCGGAGGACATCCGTGGGGTCGATCTCCAGCGGCTCGACGAGGCCATCGACGGGAAAGAGGAGGCAGCGAAGCGGGACGTTGGCGGGCTTGTTCATTGCCTGTCCATGTGAATCCGCACGCGGAGACATCAAGTCGAACAAGGCGTCCTGGCCGCGGATTCAAGGACCGACGTGTGCACTTGCGCTGGTGTGGCTGATTCTACGTCGAATGTCGCGAATGACCGCTTGCCTCTCGTTGCGAGTGGACCCAATCAGTGTCGCCACGCGCGGACGGCATGGAGCCGCACCGACGCAACGAGGAGCAACGAGATGGCGAAGGCCAAGAGCAAGAAGCGGGGGACCGCGGCGACGCGGACCGCGCGCAAGAACGTGGCGACCCTGGTGAAGGCCGCCGAGGCGAAGAAGCGAGGCAACGCGGCGCCCGGCAATGAGGTCGCCCGCACGGGACAGACGGGTCGGGACGCGGAGGATGGCGGCAAGCCCGGTCGGCGTCGCTGGAAGGAGCTGTCGACCGAGCAGCTCCGGGCGCTCTACGTCGAGAAGCTGGGTCGCCCGACGGCGAGCGACGATCGGAACTACCTGGTGTGGAAGATCCGTGAGGCCGAGAAGGGGAACGTGCCCGTTGGCCCGACGACGCGGAGGCTCTTCGAGGGACCGGCGGCGGCGGTAACGGTCAAGTTCGAGGAGACGTTCCTCGATGCGTTCGATGCCGCCGCCAAGGACGACGGCTTCAAGAGCCGACTCGGCTACATCCGCGATCTGATCGGCAAGGGCCTCCAGGTTCGCGGTCGTAGCGAGCTAGCGGCGAGGGTGCTGGGGTGATGCGCGGCGCGGATGGCGATGGTGTCGTGGTCGTGCCCGCGAATCTCGAGGAGCTCCAGGCAAAGGTGGCCGCGGCGTGGAAGGCGCTGGTCGAGGCAGCGCTCGGCTTGGCGAACGCCGTCAACGCGGCAGCGCTCACCGAAGATGTCTGGGCCGAGGAGCAGACACTCGGCAACGCTGTGCGCGCGTACGCCGCGACGACGACGGCGCTCATGGAGGCGATGCGCCCGCCACCACCGCGGCGCCCGCGCAGACGGTAGAGGTCGCACCGCGCCTCAAGAGACGGCGCGCAACATTCGGCGCGGTCGGGAACACCGACCGCGCTGTCTTGTGCTAACCGGCGACGATTGCCGCGCGCGAAACGTTGCCCAACGATCTGTCTCGTGGCAACTCCTTCCGCGACATGATCGAGCTGTTGAGGGCGCGCTCCGCGAGGGAGGGCGTCCATCGATGATGCGGCCCGGTGATCAGATCGGGGACTACATCGTCGAGCGTCAGATCGGCCGCGGCGGCATGAGTCTCGTTTACCGAGCGCGTCACGCCCTTGATGGCTCGCTCGTCGCGGTGAAGGTGCTGCGGCCGAATCTGGTCGACCACCCGACAGCCTGGCGCCGGTTCTTGAGCGAGGTCGATGCCGTCCGCGACGTCGCCCACGTGAACGTGGTGCGGCGCCTCGGCGGTGGGCTCCTCGCGCCGAGACATCCCTACTTGGTGCTCGAGCTCCTGGAGGGTGTCTCCGTCGCATCGCTCGTGGGGCCCGGTCGTCCGCTTCTCACGGCCGCCGCCGTGCAGATCGTGAAGCAGGCTGCCGCCGGGCTCGACGCTGTCCACGAGGCAGGCGTGATCCATCGAGACGTCAATCCGAGCAACATCGTCCTGGCGCATGAGCGTCCCGATCGGGCGAGGGTCAAGATCATCGACTTCGGCGTCGCGAAGCTGCTCGACTCGATCGTCGGGCTCTCCAGCGAGAATGTGGACCTCGGCTCGCCGAGCTTCCGGGCGCCCGAGCAGGAGCGAGAGAGCTCGCGGGTCGACCACCGGGCGGACATCTATTCGCTCGCGGTGACGGCATTCTTCCTCCTGTCGAGCGGGCTGATGCCCTGGGGGGTTGGGCCTCTGGCGGCGTTGCTCGAGCGCAAGGCACTCGATCCGACGCCGAATCTACGAGCGCTCTTTCCGGCTCTGTCGGACGACCAAGCCTTGGTGTTGCAAGCCGGGATGGCGCGCGATCCGATGAAGCGTTGGGCGTCGGCCGGCCGGTTCGCGGCTGCGCTCGCCGCGGCGAGTGGCGTGACCGATGGCGATGCGGATCAGCTCGCGATCCTTCTCGCGCTCGCGGGTCATCTGCCAGGTGACATGGCCAACACGGCGCCGACGCCGACGCCGTGCCCGTGACTACAGCCAGTGTGCGTTGAGCTCGGCGACGGACCGCGGGTCGCCGGCGCCGGGCGCGAACAGGAAGCAGGGCCAGAGCTGGTAGTGCCGCGAGCCGAGGGAATAGAGCAGGTCGCCCGTCGGCTGGCCGCCGCCTCGCAGATCGATCACGATCATGCCGCATGCCCCCGCGGTGCACACGGCATCGATGGTCTCGGGCGAGCCCGGCAATTGCGTGACGAGCGTGAAGGGATACTCGCGCCGCGGCGAAGCGGCGTGGATGGCCGAGAGGAGGTCTGGCGTCGAGGACGCGGGCAGCTCGAGACACAGCGGGCGCGCGTTCACGATCGCGGTGAGCGCTGCGTCGACGCGAACGTAGGAGCGGTCACCCAGGGCGCGCTCGAGGACCGGAACCAGATTGGCGAGCCGTTCGTCGAGAGGCATCAAGCGCACGTGACCAAGGGCGAACGGTTCTCCCACGTTCACGACAATGTCAGCTCGCGGAGCGAAGCGCTCGTTGCGCGGATCAAACTCGAAGGAGCTCCCGGTACCAGCGTCGCGGACACGCAGGACCTCATCCAAGCGCTCGATCGTCGCGTGTAGCGGGGCGATCGACGGGTGATCGATGAGGACATCGACATCGCAGGAACCGTTACCGACACGCAGCTCGGGGAGCTCGGTGGGCAACCGGACATGCACGCCCTCGCCGAGGCGACGGAGCACGCTGGGTGGATCCCAGATCGGAAGCTGGAGGCCATGGCCGGGGCCTGCCTGGCCCACCGGCGTGTCGTGGCGTTTCCGAGGAGGATCGTGCACCGCTTGTTTCCGGTCCTGGGCGTCGCCCGTTACGCCGCAGCTTCGTCGGAACCGCGGAGCCAAGCAAGGCGACGCAGTGTCTTATGTAACGTGACGCTCGGCCGACGGAAAGTTGCCGAGTCGTGCATTCCGCTCCGCGTCTGGAAAGCGAAATCGCCGCAGAGAGCGGCCTTCGACGTCTTGCGTACCCTCGGCAAGGTACGCGCTCCTCGCGGTGCCGCGCTCGTTCGGCCGGCAAGGAGAGGAACATGTCCATTCAGGTCGTCGTCCCGTCCACCGAGCTTGCGCGTCCGCGCCGCCTGAGCGTCGCCTATCTGCTGTGGTTGCTCGGAGTCGTTGGTCTCTGCGGCCTGCACCGCTGGTACTGTCACAAGCGCTTCTCGGCGGTGATCTACTTCGTGACGCTCGGGCTGTGCGGTGTGGGTCAGCTTCTCGACTGGTTCTTCATCGCCGCGATGGTTCGACGCGCGAACAGGCTCCCCTGCGCGCGCCCGCGCCCGTAGTAACGACGCATGTCGCGTGACGAGTCGCTGTTGGACGGGCGATCGGCGCCGGAGCGTCACGGCGTATAGGTAACTCATAGGTTGGTGTTATTGTCGAGGTCGTAGCCGCACCTTGCGCGGGTGCCCGCGCTCGATCCGGACGCCACGCTGCGCCTCGTCGGCAGGCGTGTCGCCCAGCATCGTCACCGACGAGGGTGGACGCAGGAGGTTCTCGCCGAGCGACTCGGGCTCAGCACGAAGTACCTCCAGCGCGTCGAGTGGGGGCGGCAGAACCTGAGCCTACGGTCCCTCGCGACGATCGCTTCGGCGTTGGGGTGCCGCCCGTTCGATCTGCTTCGGCCGATGCGCTCGATCGTGCCGGTGCGGCCCGGACGACCGCGTGCGTCGAAGCGGTCCACGACGCGCCGTTGATCGAGACCGCGCCGCTGCGTCGTGTCGGATTCCGACAGTTGCAGGCGACCATGCGACGGATCGTCCTCGCGATCGCGAGCACGTGGAGCCAGCTCGAGGAAACCGGCCGCAAGGAATGGCGGCGGGAATGATCGATGGGCCCGCTATTTCGCGCTGGGCGGCATCCTCTCACCGCGGCCGAGCAAGAACGGTGCTTCGTCGACGCGTCGCGGCCGGATAGTGGACGGCGGCGGGTTGTCATCGTCGTAGACGACGTCGACGAACATGCGCCGATTCCATTCATAGGATCCGGGCTCGGGGCTGCGATCGGCTCGGATTGTGCCGCTCGTTGCTGTGGTTCCGCTCGGGGCTGCGTAGTCCCGTTGATCGCCGTGCTGCATCGGCTCGCGACTCATCCAGTTCGGCTGCTCCGAACGCGCGTCCGGTCCGTCGCCACCGATTATGCGCACGGTCACGATCGCGCCTCGAGGTATCTCTGGTGCCAGCTCACGCTGGACCGCGAGCGCAACCGACCAGAACCCGTCGGCGTGGCCACCGGCTGTCCGGTCTCCGTCGAAGGCGACCTTGCCCGATGGAAGCACCTTGCGGCGGATCGAGTGGAAGTCGGCCACCAGGCGCCGGTCGCGCGGGAGGAACAGGTGTTTGCGCTGGAGCAAGATCTTCGCGTTCGTCGCCCAGCGCTCCTTCGCCTCGTTGGTGAAGTACTCGCCGACGACCTGCGGGAACTCGCGCGAGAGATTCTCGGCGAGCTGCATACCGATTCCCGTCTGATCGATCGACAGGCGAGCGATCGCGGCCGTGTTGAGCAGCCGTCGGAGCTCGCCCTCCTGGTCATCGAATCGCGTGTTCGAGAACGTCTTGAGCATGCGGCATGTGAACGTGGACTCGCGCTCCTCGAACACGCTGAGGACCGACCGGTCTCGCGTGCGCCCGACGTCGTAGCCGGCCACCAGCCGTCCCTCCGGTCGCGGGATGTCCGCCGGCTCCTCCGCGAGGACGAGGTCGGCGGTGCACGGAAGAATCAGCTCGTAGGGCAGGAACGAGAACGAGCTGTCGATGAAGATGCACGAGTACTCCTGCTCGAAGTCCTCGATCGTCAGGCCAGCGAACTGCTCGATGAGCTGCTGAGTCCCGAACCTCGCGACCGCCTCCGCGGTGGGTAGGAACGGCGCCTCGCGCGCGGCGGCGGTGAGACTGTTGCAGAAGAAGGAGGCGCGCCACCAGGGAACGACCTGCCGCGCGTGGTGCGGGTACTTCCGCAGCTCCTGTTCGGCGATCTCCCAGAAGATCCCGCGCCGGCCGAGCGGCGTGGAGCACCCCGTGAGCTGGCCGCCGGATCGGAGGATCAGCGGGGTCGAGCCGGTGTAGACCTCTCGGTCCGTGACGTAGTGGGCGAGCTCGTCGAGGTAGATGTCGCCCTTGCGACCGCGCGGGGCCTTGCTCGGGTGGACGATGATGCGCGAGACGCCGCCGCCGCCCGGCGACTCGAAGCCGAGCTCGGTCTTCGAGTCGGTGACGAGCTTCTTGCGGAAGCCGAGCGGCAGTGACTCGTAGGCCTGCCGCGCGATCAGCAGCTTCTCCTTCGCCTCCGCCTGGCTGAACGACACGATGTGCGCCGTGTAGTCCGATCGAAGGTGGCAGCGCGCGAGGGCCTCGAGCGCGATGATGAAGCTGAAGCCGACCTGCCGGGCCTTGGTCACCCAGCGCATGCGCGCGGAGGTGTCGAGGAACGCCGCCTGAAACTGCTCGAGCTGCAGTGGCGCCCCTTCGAAGCTGACGAACGTCTCGAGGAAGCCCCGCTCGTCGCGCACGACGTCGGCCAGGTCCTGCTCCGAGAAGTGCGAGATGATCGCGGGGCCCTGGCTTCGCTGCTCCGGGACTTGCCTATCGGCGGCACCGGACCCCATGTGGTCGTCATGGCCAGCTACGCCGCCTCGTTCGCCCGCGCCCCCAAGACCTTCACGGACCGCGAGCGGAGCAGCCTGCTGCGGGTCACCGGCGAGCACGTGGCCGGCTTCCGCGACCACGTGCTCTACAGCCTGGCCGAGAACACCGCGCTCCGGCAACACGAGCTCCTCGGCTTGAACGTCGGTGACGTGCGCGCTCCGGGTGGAACCATCAAGCGCCGCGTCACGCTGCGGGTCTTCAAGCGGAGCAACCAGAACGTCGATGACCAGTTCGTGTTCCTCGGCGACACCGTGCGGGCGAAGATCGCGCGGCTGCTCGAGCTGCGCGCTCGCGCCGGCGAAGTCCTCGGCCCCGACTCGCCGCTCTTCGTCAGCAGCCGCGGGAAGCGGCTCTCCGCCCGCAGAGCTCGGTCCGCCTTCGCCTCGTGGCAGAAGCGGGCCGGGTTCGAGCGACGCGTGAACTTCCACGTGATGCGCCACGACGCCATCAGCTTCATGTACCGGAACAAGAAGGACCCCAAGATGGTCCAGCGTTTCGCCCGCCACGCTTCCCCCCTATCGACCGCGATCTACACGCACACATCCGACGAGGATCTCTACCGCGCCGTGCAGGAGCAGCCGGCTTGAACTGCCCGAAGAGGCCCGTGCGATCCGCGCGGGCCTCTTCGGTCGGTCCTACGCCGACGGTGGCTCGTCGCTGTGCGCGAGCTCCGGCAGGTGCTCGTCGAGCCAGTCGAGCGCGACCGCGCCGGCCTCGGTGACCGCGCCGCCCATGCGCACGGTCTCGGCCACCAGCGTCAGGTACTTCGCGGCCCACGCGATGTCCTGGTCCTTGCACGCGTAGTGCGCCAGCTTCTCGGCGAAGCGCCTCGGCGTCGGGATCACTCCGTACCGCCAGTGGTGCAGCTCGATGTTCGTCAGGTACGCCTCGGCCTCGTGGCGCGCCCGCGTGCTGGTGTCCGCGAGGTAGCCGGCCTCGTACGCCAGGCCGTCGCGGACGTGCTGGACCACGTGCTGGTGCTCGTGCACGCAGACGACGATCTGCTGCCAGAGATCCCAGCCCGGCTGCGCCACCCCAACCTCGAAGGGTGTGTAGATTTTCTTCCCGATCGTGGTGGTGTAGTCGCGCAGGAAGATCTCGCGGTCCATCACGCCCAGCGCCTCCAGCAGCGTCGCGATCGCCTTCATCGACGTCGCGTCGTCCTTGGCGATCACGCTGGTCCCGTAGTGATCCTGCATGAACTTCCAGAACGCGCGAACGTCCTCGGGCTCGAGGTTGCGGCTCATCGCGCACCTCCGTCCTGGCCGAGGCCGGCGTCCGGGCGAATTCCACCGGCGGGGAAACACGCGTGGCCTTCGAGCCGGCCCACCTCGCCGTCCTCGATCAGGATCGGCCCGCACGCGAACAGCGCCCGGTTGAGCTCCGACACGCGGTTGCAGTCGAGCAGCGTCTGCCACCGCCCGCCCGGGTCGCAGATCTGCGCCACCTCGCCCTCGCACCTGGTCTCGCCCACGGGGCAGCGCGCGGCGCCCGGCGTACGACACCCGATCGCGGCGACCAGCACGGCCGCCAGCATGATCCGCTTCGACATCTCTACCTCCACCTTCACCAACAACCGACGGTGCGTCCGCGAAGCACCGTGCCCCGCCGCCAACCACCGTCACCGCCGATCACCCTAACAGGGTGGTGTGACACGCGCGTGCAGCGTCGCGTGCACCCAGTTACCCCGGGACGTCCGCATCGTCACCAGAGTCCTCGAGCCACGGTTCGTCTCGCATCACGAGTTTGAACTCCGCGGCCGTGGTCCGCATGCTCTTGTGAAAGAGCAGCTCTTCGACGGGTTGTAGCCGTAGCGTCTTCGACGACCAGTTGAGGATGCTGGGCTTCGAATAGGTGAGGACGTAGGGCTCCGGTTGGGGACCACTGTTCGTTGCGCAACCGATGCGCCACCCCTCGACAGTCTGACCAATCGGAATCGGAGGCAAGTGGTCCTCGAGATGGTCTGAGCGCAGATCGATCTGGAAACAGAGCGAACCAATCGACAGCAGGAACAGGATGTGGGGAATCGGCGCCAGCGGATCGCTCCGTCGCAGTAGCGTGCCGACCGCAAGAGGAGGTGCATTGCCAAGCAGAGTGAAGGAGAGGGCGACCTCCAACACCGGGAAGTCCTCGCTGTCGTTCACATCGAGGAGCCACGTTCGTGTTTGGCCGTAGTTCGCGAGCTCCTCGTCCGGGAGCAGGGCGTACGCCATCTTCGTGAGCGCCTTGTACGCGTATCTTGGAACGAACTTCTCGGGCGCCACCGAGTGGCGAATCGTCAAGACATCACGCTGCCACGCAAGACGGACTGAGCTGCCATCACCGCGCAGCCTCGTCGAGATGCGGCGGTTCCCATCTGCGTCGCGCAGGTGTCGAACCGTCGATGCGCTGCCCGTACGCCCCGTCTGCCGTCGTGAGCTGTGCCCCTTCCCCTTCTCGCCTCCGACCGTGAGGATGATGCCGACGGCCTTGACGAGCGCGTCCTCGTACTTCGAGAACTTCGCGTTGCAGTCGTCACACTCGTCGCGAGAGATCACCCAGTGGTTTCCAAGCGCCTCGGGGAACGTATGCGCGCGCTGGCGAAAGCGTCGAGGGTCGGTGTTGCCACAGAACCGGCAAACGTGGCGCTCACCAAGCTTGATGATCCCACCACCTACCCCGGCCTTGATCTGTCGAAGCACTTCGTACATCGCCGCCTCCTGCGACGATCGATCTACTCGGCGAACCGCACCTCGTCCAGAAAACGCGAAGCGGGGGAGATCTCCCTCGACGTCAGAGTCCACGGATAGGCTCGTCAGTGAGCGGAGGGTTTTCGTTCGCTCACTGGAGGTTGGTGATGGTGCAGGTGAACATGGAGGAGGCCAGGCGCCTCCTCGTCGAGGGTCGATCTGTCCACATGGCAGGTCGTCTCGTCCGCTTCTATCCGTCGTTCCGCGATGTCGCCAAGATGCTCGGCAAGCACCCGTCGTCGGTCGCACGATGGGCGAAGCGCGAAGATCTTCTTCGCGCCCGTGAGGAGGTGCTCGCCGCCGACCGGTTCGCCTTCCCACATTCGTTGCCGGCGTCCACCGCGACGCTCGCCGACGATGTCTTCAGCCTCGCCGCGGCGCGGTGGGGCAGCCAGCGTCGTGCGCCGGCAGTTCGCGACGTCACGACGCTCGCAAGGCTTCTGCTGTGCGTCGTCGGCGTCGCGAGTGCGAACCCTCGCCTTCTGCGTAGCGTCGACTCGCTTCGCCGACGCCTCGAACGGCGCTCCGGAGGACGCTGATGGGCCGGCGCCGTGGGCGTCCCCCTCGCGCGGATGGCCCTGCGTTCGATCGCGACGAGGTTGAGCGGATCTATCGCGACGGCGTGGTCGTGGAGAACGCCGACGGCTCGGTCGAGCTCACGTTTCCGGGCCCCACCGAGATCGCTGAGCAGCTCGGCGTAAGCGCCTCGACGATCTCTCGCTACGCGAAGAAGCACGGTCTGGATCGGATCCGACTCGCGCGCTTGGCCGAGCTCAAGGACGCGCTTCCGCGTCCGCCCCGGCCGACCTGGAGGCCACCGGGTCGACCGCGGAAGGAAGACGAGCCGAACGTGGACTGGGATCAGGTCGCGCGAGAATACATCGAGGGGATCCCCCATCGTCGAACCGATGGGAGCACCGCGATCGCCTTCGTAACTCACGCTGACCTTGCGCAGCGCTACCAGGTCAGCGAGGCGAGCGTGTTCCGCGCCTTGGCTGCCCGGGACGCGAGCGCACGGCGCGCCGAGCGCATTGGATCGCTTCCGATGCGCGTCGAGACCGCACCGCCACCATCGCTAGAGAAGATGACGACCTTGCTCGGCAGCGCCAACGCGAATCTGATCGAAGGCGGTCGCCTGCTCAGCCAGCAGTGGGTCGACAGCGTTCGCGCGGGCGACGTGCGCGCGAACGACCCCGTTGTCGTTGAGAAAGGGATTCGCATGGCGCTCGATGCCGAAGCGCGCGAGGCAGGCGTCGGCACCTCGGGCGCGACGATTCAGATTCCGGTCGAGTATCTTGAGCGAGCACGTCGCGCGCTCGAGCGCCGTCAGGTGCCGCTCGATCCGATGATGACCGGCATCGTGATCGAGACGACGGCAGCGCAAGTCGCGCGAAACGACGACCGTGACGAAGTGCCGCACAATGTCGCCGGGGACAACTGACCCCGCCGTCTCAGCGTGGATTGCCGAAAGCACGCGGGTTCCCTCATTTCGTTCCCAGGCTCGCGGCGCAACACTCTCGGGCTGTTGTGTCCCGTACAACAAGCGGGATCGAATCCCTCGCAGTGTTGCGTGCTGAAGGTAGGTAGTCACTTGCATCGGAAAACGAGGGAAGCCGGTTGCTATTGGTACTCGCGCGAACACGGTTGCATTCCGAGCAAGGCCTGATGTCGATACGCGGGAGGAAGCGGTTCCGGAACAGGCGCTCGAGCTCGGAGCTCGAGACCGCCCCCCGGGGCCTGCGAGCGCACACACCGCGCTGCGCGGCCTGGCGTGCCCGCAGGTGCGCGTCGACGCCGGGGCGCAGGGGGACAGCGGCGCAGCGATCGGCGCGCGCTACGATCGTTCTGTGGCGATCTGGCGATCGATGCCGGCTATGAGAGTGCTCGCAGGCGCCGCGACGAGGAAAGCGGCCATCGGTGCCCGCGAGAACGGGCCGCTCGGCGGCGGACAAGTCCGCGGATTCAGATCGCTTCTCGTCGGTCACATGGCCGGTTTGGGATGGAAGCGGCCATCGCCGGGCTGCGCGGTCCAAGCGCGAATGCAACGCAAGGGCGGTCGATCGCAACGGCGGCGGCTCGCACTGGCAGGCTGTCGTTTGTTGCTTTTCCGGCGGCGTCTGGGTAGGCGCGTTCCGGGACGCTCGATTGAACGCGGTACTATGCGCATCATGAGCCGACACGATTCGATCTCGGTGTCGCTACCCCCCTCAGAGCTGCGTCACTTCGTCGAAGAACTCACACCCGAGGCGGGCCCGTCGTTTGCGGGAGAGATCATCGCGCAAGTCGCACGTCTCGAACCTCAGCACGCCGAGTTCGGTCGGTCCCTATTGCTCGCGGCAACCGCCGCCCCGGATCGGGGGACGCGCTCTCAAGTGCTCACGTTCGTCGCTCTTCGCCACCTCTTGGCCGAGGACTCCCTCCGAAGCGCCAACGGAACCAGTCGCAACATGGTGCTCCAGCATCTCCTCGAGCAGACACTCGCGACGCCCGGCGCAGCACGCATCCGGTCGTTGCTCGCCATCTTCGACACCATGCGATCTGGGTTGACCTGGGGATCCCTGGAGACCCTCGCGACCGAGCTGAACCATCATGGGGTCGCGACCTCCGATTTCGATGTGCTACGCCGCCGGCGAACGCGTTGCGTACGCGAATCCGTCGAGCCCTCTCTGGACTGGAAGCATCGCGAGCTGGAGGCCTGGGGAGTCGACGGTCCTGCCCTTGCCGACCTGCTCGCCGCTGCGACGGCCCCAGACGAACTCGCGTCGTGGATAGATGGAACCGAGCACACGGGGTTCCTTCGCGCACCGTCGATCGCGCTCTCGTTCGGCAGGATCATGCTTCGCGCGCAACGTGCCCATCCCACCGAGTTGGAGGCCTTCCGCGACAAGTTCCGCGCCGATCTCGCGCGGCGAGTCGCCGATGGCGCCGAGCTTGTGCCGGACGTCCAGACGACTGAGGACGCGTGGGCGATCCGCTCGACCGAACCGTTGCCCGGCGCGCGGGTGCTGTACGACCTGCTGGCGGCCCATGCGACGTCGCGAGACCGAGAGATGATCCACCGCTGGAGGATGGGCGTGTGTCAGGTCGTTGTCGTGCCACCGCCGGTTCTTCAGCACGTGGCCGGTGTCTGGGGGAAGGCACGTGCTCCCGCGGCCCTGTTTCTCGGCTCACGTGCCAGTGGATCGGATCGCATCCTCATCACCGAAGTACGGCGCAGAGAGCCACCCACGCCGAGAGAGCAGGACGAGCGATTCGCCGAGTTGCTGGATCGCTGCCGCGCCGTTGTGCACGAATGGGAGCACTGGGTTCAGCAGCGAGGCGACCTCGACGATCGGCAGGGGTCGGGGATGCGTTTCGCGAACATGAGCTTCGAGGAGCGAACGAGATCGGAGGTTCTGGCCCAGCTCACCGAGCTGGACTGGACCTACTGGCACGCCGACGCGCGGCCGGTCGAGCTGGCGGCGCGAATGGGAGATTCGCCGGTGGCGCGCATGCGCACGCACGTCGAGCGCGTGTATGGCTTGCCGGCGTGCGCCAGCGGCGCTTCCACATCCAAGCCGGCCCCGCTTCCACGCTTTCGCCTCGAGAAATCCGCTGATGGCGTCGTTTGGGTCCAGGTCGGAAGTTTCGTCGAGCTCGCCGAGGCGGAAACCGCGCGCGCACGCCTCCAGATCCCTGGAGCCGACGGGGTCGATGCAAGGATCCGTTGCCGCGACCCGGTGGCGCTTGTGGAACTGGCCGAGCACTTCGCGGCGGACACGGCGCACTATGATCACGCGGCCAAGCTGTTCCGTGAGGCGAGCGGCGCGCCCGAGGCGGCAAGGCGAGCATACCGTGGGCTGGCGCGGCTCGCCGAAGTCGCGAACGATCTCGACACGGCGCAGCGCGCCTTGAGCGACGCCTTGCGTGCCCCCGGAACGCCCGAGGACGACGTCTCCGACGCTCTGGCGCTTGCGCGTCTCTTCGCGCGGAGTGGTCAAGTCGACCCTGCGACCGGTCAGGACGACGAGGTCTCTCAGGCGGCGTGCTGCATTCACGTCCTGCGGATCCGGGAGGTGCCGGAGGCGCGTGAGCGGCTCGACGCTATCCTGCGTCGACGACCACTCCCAGGCGATCTGAAGGTCCCTCCCCTGCCAGCACCGGAGGCTCAAGCGATCGAAGGCACGCTGCCATCGCGCGCCGGTGACGACGACCTCGCGAAAATTCGAGCTCGTCCGTGGGTGGTCAGATTCTCGGCTGAGGGGAAGGTCACACCACGGTGCGGCGACCGGTACGCGACGCGTGATGAGGCCGAGCGTGTTGTCCAGGAAGCACACGCAGCCTATACGTACGCCGACACGATCGGCGAAATGCACCACAGGGCGTGGATCGAACGCGCTCGTGCGATGGCGATCGGAGATGACCCGACGATGCTCGCGCTCGTTGCGCGCTTCCTGGAGGCGGGCGGTTTCCACGTTACGACCGCTGAGCACGGCGTGGGTGGATGGTCGAAGGCGGGAACGGAGACGTCGCCACATGTCATCGTGGTGGACGAGGGCATGGCCGGATTCGATGAAGTCATGGCTCGACTTGCGAGCGACTCGACGCTGCGGGACGTGCCCGTTGTGGTGGCAACGACCGGCGGCGCGCCCGCCCGCGCTCCCGAGCACGTCCGCCTGACCAAGCCGTTCGGCGCGAGCGACCTCGACAGCGCGGTGACCATTGCGCTCGGAGGGGCGGCGTCGCCGCCCGGGCGCGAGTCGACCAAGCCGGCGGCGTCACTCGGGCCCGCCGGCACGCGCGTCGTCAGGCCGCGTCCTGAGACCAATCCGTATCTTCCCAAGGGCGGAAGATGCGTGCTCGTGGTCGGTGGGGAAGGCGTGGGCCGGCGCTTCGATCTGGAGGGGTGTTTCACGATCGGGCACGGATCAGATCGAGACTTGATGCTCGCCGATGACACGGTGTCGCGCCGTCACGGCGAGATCGTGACCCAGAGCGCAGTGACCACGTATCGGGACACGTCTACCAACGGTTCCCTCGTCTCGGGAGAGTTCGTGCGGGGTCGCGAGGTACCGCTCCGCAGCGGAGACTCCATCCAGATCGCCGGCACCGTGCTGCGGTACTTGCGAGGGGAAGACCTCGACCAGCTCGTCGACGCGGAGCTGGCGCGTGTCTCGACCGAACGCCGCGAGGTGAGGCGGACCTTGCGGCGCGCGTTACCATCAGACGTGGACGCGGTACTTGGGACCGCGACCAGCAACCAGGTGGGCGGGGTTCACGAGCGCACGATGACGGTTCTGTTCTCAGATCTGCGCGGGTTCACGTCGATGAGCGAACGGGTTGCACCGATGGAGCTCGCCGCTCTCCTGCGCGAGTACTTCCAGGAGACAACCGAGGTCATCGTCGGTCTCGAAGGCCAGGTCGACAAGTTCCTCGGCGACGGCATCATGGCCTACTGGGGGAATCCACGACCTGGGCGACCCGATGATCACGAGCACGCCGCGCACGCATGCCTGGCGGCTCTGATGATGCGCGATCTGGTAGCGCAGGCCCGACCCCGCTGGCGCGCACGCTTCGGGGTCGACGTCTACGCTCGGATCGGCGTCCACACGGGCCCGATGCTGATCGGCGACTTCGGTCCGACCGCACGCATGAACTACACGGTGATCGGCGATTCGGTGAACCTCGCGTCCAGACTGGAAGGCGCGAACAAGGTGTACAACACCGAAGTGATCATCTCGGAGGCCACGCGGGCGGCAACTCCAGACCAGTTCGAGACTCGCGAGCTCGACCGGGTGGTCGTCAAGGGTCGCGCCGAGCCGGTCACGATCTTCGAGTTGGTCGCGCGACGCGGTGAGTTGAGCGAGGCGCAGCGAGCGGCGCACGAAGCGTTCGACGACGCGCTGCGCCTGTATCGGGAAGGGGACCGGGCGGCAGCCCGGCGGGGATTCCTGCGAGTGCTCCAGGTCATGCCCGAGGATGGTCCGGCGCAGGAGTACTTCCAGCGTTGCCTCGCGGGCACGGGCGGGAGCGGACCGCATCCCGTGTAGGCGGATGGTCCGCTCAGTTCGCCGTGCAGGTCACCATGCCACCCGAGTACGACGAGAACGTGCAGCTACCTCGACAGGGCCCCCACTTGCCCGAGTAGTCGCAGATGGAGCTGCCGTACACGGTGCAAGAGCCGTTACTGGTGTTGCAGTTCACCGAGCATGAGCGCGAATCGGAGTGAGGGCAGCAGACGCGAGTCGAGGACGCAACGGCGTGGTCGTCGTCGCACTGGGCGTGCCCATCTCTCGACACCTGACATCGACGTGTCGCCTGGCAGCTGCGTTCTTCGCAGTGGAGACGATGCCCTCGATGGTAGTAGCTCGTCGTGCATGAACCGGAGCACGCACCCCATGTGCCCGATGCATCGCAATACCTCTGTCCAGAGAACGTGCATCTTGCGGTGGAATCCCCCGCGCTGCCGTTGCAGGACGTCGTCTCGCCATACTCGCACTCCGTCGCGGCCCTTCCACCGCCCTTCGGTTCAGGAGGCTTCTTCTGGCTTTCTTCGCTCGGAGCGACGGGCGCCTTTGTCGGAGGAGCGCTACCGCGCTCGACGACGTCCGGAGGCGGTACGCGTGGGTCCGCACCCGCGTCGAACGCCTTGGCCGACGACGGCGCCAAGGCGGCGTCACGGGGTCGGTTCCCGCCGGCCTCGTTGCCACACGCGGCGAACAGCGCGATCAGGACGATGTACAAGGACCTGCAGATCGCCAAGGCCACCCTCCGTTTCCCTACGGTAGCCCCAACCCGAGTCGATGCACAGGGCGGAGCATCGCTTCAGCGAGACCACCGCATGCCGATTCGAGACGCATGTGCGGTATGCTCGCCTCGGCTCCGGCGGGGGTTCCGGAGTGGGAGGCGCACCGATGGGCTCGCGGTCAAGACGCGGCACGTGGATCCTAGTTGTGATGGCGATCAGCCTGGTCGCGTACGCGAGGACCGCCCGGGCCGACTGCAAGCGAGACCGCGACTGCAAGGCGGGACGCCTCTGCGTTGCGGGAACCTGCCAGCGCGTGAAGACGTGCCGCGCCGATGCCGACTGCCCGGGCGCGCTGGTCTGCGAGAAGAAGCGCTGCGTGGCGGAGGATCCGCCGGCGGACGACAAGCCAGTCGGAGCCGACACGTCCGACGCGTCGGCCCCGACGGATGCCGCCTTGCCGAAGGGAGACTCAGCCACCTTCGACGCCGAATGGGCGGACGCGGCGCCCGCGCGTCCTCCGGGCCAGCGGCGCAGCACGTGCGCGAGCTGCGCGACCGGCGATTCAGCATCGGCGTTGTGGATCGCGGTCGTGGTGTGCCTTCTCCTTGCCCGGCGGAGGACCCGCCGATGACCATCCTGCGACACGTGATCTGCCTTCTTGCGGTCACGGCGTTCCTCGCGGCCTGCGTCCGCACTCCGGCGACGTATCGCCTCGAGCTGCCCGGAGCGGACGTCGGGTCGACCGGCAACCTGCGTGTCAGTTTCTCGCCTCCGGCCTTCAAGGCGACGCTCTACATCGACCAGGCGCCCGTCGCCGAACTCGACGAAGCGGGCGGCGTCGAGCGCATCCTCATCCGAGGCGTCGCGCCCGGCGTGCGAAGCGTCGAGGTGCGCTCGTTCAACCACGAGGCACAGGACGTGAAGTCCGCCGTCGTGGCGGAGGGCGAGGTCACGGACCTCGTGCTGCGCGGACCCGAAGCCCAAAGCAAGGGCCAGCGGAACACCGGGCTCATCGTCGCCGGCATCGCCTTGACCGCGGGCTTCGTCCTCCTCTTCATCGTGCTTGCGAACAGCCTGGAAAGCTCGCGTTCATGACGCGCTCGGCGTCCGACGACCTCGGCCTCGAGCGGACGGCGGCTTCGGACGGGGCCTTCGCGACGCCGGCGTCCGGCGCGTCGCCGGTCCGCGACGGCGCGCACGCCGAGAC
>JAIOII010000429.1 GCA_019912685.1 Kofleriaceae bacterium | reverse complement strand
TCGTCGAGCCCGGCTTGATCGGCGCCTCCTCGGCGCTGTCCTTGGACTTCTCGCAGCCGGCTGCGGCCGCGAGCACGGATACGACATAGAGCACACGTTTCATGGCGGGCATCCTGTCCCACGCCCCCGCGCCGTGCAAGGCGTGTACTGTCACGCCATGCGTACGACCTGGGGCCTCGCCGCGCTCGCCCTCGTCCTCTCGATCTCGTCGGTGGCCGTGGCCCAGCCCGGCGCGACGCCGCCGCCGGTCTACGCGCCGCCGCCGGTCTACGCGCCTCCTCCTCCGCCGCCGATCGCGCTCACGATGGAGGAGCAGCGCCTGCTCGCGCGCGGCCTCATCTCGCCCGAGGCGCACATCGGCGGCGCAGCCGTCTCGTTCTTCCTCGCGTTCGGCACCGGGCAGGCCGTGCAGGGGCGCTGGTCGGAGACCGGCTGGATCTTCACCGTCGGCGAGGCCGCGTCGATCGCCGCGATCATCATCGGCATCGGCAACGAGATCGACGACTGCTACGGCGACAGCTACTGCGACGAGGACAACGACGGCCTCATCGCCGTCGGCATCATCGGCCTCGTCGGCTTCCGCATCTGGGAGCTCGTCGACGCGTTCGCCGGACCGCCGGCGCACAACCGCAAGGTGCGCGACCTGCACGTGCGCCTCGGCTACCCGCAGCCGTACTACTCCTCGGTCACGCCCTTCGTCGCGCCGGCGCGCGGCGGCAACGGCGGCGGCGTCGCCGGCATCACCGTCCGCTTCTGAGCGGCGACCTCGGCGCGATCAGCGGAACAGGCGGCCGCGCAGCTCGGGCGCCGGCTGGGCGATGCGCTCGAGGAGCACGAGGCGATCGCTCGCGGCCTCGCGCGCGGCGTCGGCGGCCGCGTCGACGGCGGGCAGCGCGCCGGTGAACGTGAAGACGGCCTTGCCGTGCAGATCGACGGCGAGGCGCACGTCGCGCACGGTGACCTCGGCGGCCTTGCATGCGGCGTCGGCGGCGCCGATCGTGGCGCACACGGTGCGGGTCTCGACGATCGCGACCGCCTCGGCGGCGCCGTCGCCGCTCCAGTCGACGGGGGCGATCACGCCGCCGTCGGCGAGCATCGGCCAGACCTGGGCGTCGGCCATCGGCAGCTCGACGCGATCGACGAGCAGGTCGCCCGCGGCCGCGCGTCCCGCCGCCATCGCCTCCTCGACCGACGCGACGTCGCCCTCGAGCACGACGAGGTGCTTGCCGCCCGAGAGCGTGCGCGACGAGAGCAGGACCGCCGGCGCGCGCTTGAGCGCGGCGTCGGCGACGACGACGCCGCGCGCGACGCTCGACAGCTCGAGCAGCCCCAGCGCCGGACCGACGGGCTTCATCACACGAAGCGGAACGCTTCCTTGAGCGTGCAGCGCCGCTCGCGGGTGAAGTGCACCGCGGTGGTCAGGCCCTCGCCCGTCGGGCTCGCGATCGTGAACGACGTGTAGCCTTCGCCGCCGAGGCCGAGGCCCGCGTACGACGCATCGTTCTTGACGAAGATGGAGCAGTTGCAGACCCGCGCCATCGCCGCCATGTTGTCGATGTTCGACGACTGCATCGTCGCCGTGTGATGGAAGCCGTGCTCGACGCGCACGGCCATCGCGATGCCGTCGGTGGCGTCCTTCACGCGCACGAAGCCGAGCACCGGCGTGAGCAGCTCGTGCTGCACGAACGGGTGCTGCTCGTCGACGTCGGCGACGAGGATGCGCAGCTCCTTGCCGTGGCCCGGGATGCCGGCCGCCGCCGCGATCAGCGAAGCGTCCTTGCCGACCCAGTCCTTGTTCACGTGATCGCCGTCGAGGACGACCTTCTCGACCGCCTTGGTCTGGCGCGCGTCGAGGAGGAGCGCGCCCTTCCGGCCGAGCTGGCGCAGGAGCTCGTCGGCGATCGAGTCGACCGCGATGATCTCCTTCTCGGCGATGCACACGATGTTGTTGTCGAGCGAGGCGCCGCGCACGATCGCGTCGGCCGCCTTGTCGAGGTGCGCGGTCTCGTCGACGACCGCCGGCGGGTTGCCGGGGCCGGCGCCGATCGTCTTCTTGCCCGAGCCCATCGCCGCCTTCACCACCGCCGGGCCGCCCGTCACCACCACGAGGCGGACGAGCGGGTGCTTCATGAGGATGTTCGCGCTCTCGATCGTCGGCTGCTCGACCGACACGATCACGTCGCGCGGCCCGCCGACCGACACGATCGCCTCGTTGAGCAGGTGCACGAACCAGTTGCACACGCGCGCCGCCGACGGGTGCACGTTGAACACGACCGCGTTGCCGCCGGCGACGATGCCGATCGCGTTGTTGAGGATCGTCTCGGTCGGGTTCGTCGTCGGCGTGACCGCGAGCAGGACGCCGTACGGCGCGCGCTCGGTCAGCATCAGGCCGTCGTCGCCGGTGTACGCCTGCGGCCGCAGGATCTCGACGCCCGGCGTCTTCTCCGCCACGAGCCGGTTCTTCGACAGCTTGTCCTCGTACCGGCCGAGCCCGGTCTCCTCGACCGCGTAACGCGAGAGGAGCTCGTTGTTGGCGAGCGCGACCTGGCGCATCGCCGCCACCATCTTGATGCGCGTCTGCACCGCGCAGCGCTCGTTGGCCTCGAACGCGCGGCGCGCGGCCTTGGCCGCCGCGTCGGGGTCGGCGTAGATGCCGAGCGTGGCGCGCGGGATGCTGGGCCCCGCCTTCCTCCCGCCGTCCGCGCCGATCGAGACCGGACGAGGCGGCGCCGCCGTCGGCCCGCCGCCGAGGCGCTCGACGACGCGCGCGACGATCTCCTCGATCTTGGCTTCGTCGAGCCTCATGGCAGCCTCATGCCGGCCTCATGACCCGGACTTCGAGTACCGCGGCTCGTCGCCGACGGTCACCGCGTCGACGATCGCCATGATCGTCGCGTCGACCGGACGGTTCTGCGTGACCTGGGTCTGGCGCGCCGAGCTGCCCGAGCAGTACAGCACCACCTCGCCGAGCCCCGCGCCCACCGCGTCGACGGCGATCACCGTGCCCCCCGCCGGGTTGCCGTCGACGTCGCACGCGCGCACCACGAGGAGCTTCACGCCCTCGAGCGTGGGCTCCTTGCGGCTCGCGACCAGCGTGCCGATGACCTTGCCCAGGACCATCGTCGGCTCCGGCTACTTCGCCGCGGTCCCTGAACCCTGGCGTCCGAGCGGCAGGACGCCGTCGACGTTGGCGTGCGGGCGCGGAATGACGTGCACCGCGACCACTTCACCGACGCGCTCGGCGGCGCGCTGGCCGGCCTCGGTCGCCGCCTTCACGGCCGCGACGTCGCCGCGCACGATGGCGGTGACGTAGCCGCCGCCGGTCTTCTCGTACCCGACGAGCTCGACCTTGGCCGCCTTGACCATGGCGTCGGCGGCCTCGACCATGCCGACGAAACCCTTCACTTCGATCATTCCAAGCGCATCAGCCATGTTTGTTCTCCGCGGGAACTGGAATCAGCGGTCGACGAACTTCTCGGGCTCCTTGCCGGTGACCCCGGCGAGGGCGCCCATCGCCGCGGCCGCCGCGGCGTCGATCTCGGCCTCGGGGCCGGACAGGTACAGGCGCCCGAACGCGCCGTACGGCGTGACGTTGACCAGGTAGATCTGCGCCGCCTTCTCCGCCTCGTTCGCGGCGAGGACGACGTAACCCGCCGGCTCGCACTCGAGGATGAACAGCGACTGCCCCGGCAGGATCATCATGCCCTGCGAGGTGCGGTTGATGATCTGCGTCTGGTAGGCCTCGACGCCGCGGATGATCTGGTTGGTGAGGAGCTTGGGCTTGAGCCGCTCGCCCTCCCCGACGTTCAGGTGCTTCAGGATCGTCGAGCCCGCCGACAGCACCTCGCCCTGATCGTGGTCGTGGACCTCGAGGAGGCCGTACGCGCGCTCGACCACCTGCACCGCCGGCTGCACCCGCGTGGCCTTGAGCGCGGCGTCGGTCACCTGGTTGATGGCGATGCCCGGCGCGATCTCGACCCAGAGCGACGCCTGTCCCGGAACCGGGAGGAAGCCGCGGGCGGTCTTGGCGATGAAGGTCGCGAGCTGCGGCTGGAGCGCGTCGAGGAAGCAGTACGTACGGAGGACCGTCGCCATCGCTGGGAAACGACCCTAACACGCAGTGAACGGCCTTTGCTGGGTGCGGACACGGGATTCGATGCGACCGCGCGGCGTGTTGACACCGCGTATGCCCCACCGACATGGTTCGGCCCGCATGACCAGCCGTGCGCGCCTCTTCGTCGCCCTCGCCACTGCACTCGGCGGACTCGCCGCGATCCCGCCGGTCGCCGGCGCCGACCCCATCACCATCGCGGTGCGCCTCGCGCCGCAGGACGGTGGCGGCGGCAGCGGCGGCACGACGGCCAAGCCGGTGACGCCGCCGGTGGCGCCGCCGATGCTCGCCGACATCGCGGGCACGGCGAAGCCGATCGGGCTGCCCGAGCTGTTGCAGCAGGCCGCCACGACGGCGCCGAGCCTCGCGCTCGCGCGCATCGACGTCGAGGTCGCCGAGGCGAACATCGCCGCGGCCGGTGCGTGGGCGGACTGGGTGCTCCGCGCCGAGGCGAGCGCGTCGACGCGCACGGCGGGCGGCGCGTTCAGCCGCACCGACAGCGGCGGCCTCGCCGTCGATCTGACCCGGCGGATCTCGACCGGTGGCACGATCGCGCTCCACGCCGACACCGGCTACACGCGCCAGGACTTCGACTTCATGGGCGGCGCCGGCGTCGCGCGCAGCCTCGACAGTCGCGTCACGATCGGCATCGTCCAGCCCCTCATGCGCGGCCGCGGCAACGTGGACGTCGACGGCGCCCAGCGCATCGCGGAGAAGAGCCGCGACGCCGCCGAGGTCGCGCGCCGCGCCGCCGCGATCACCATCGTGCAGCAGATCGTGCTCGGGTACTTCGAGCTGATCCTGGCCGAGCGCGACCTCGAGATCCGGCGGGGCAGCCTCGAGCTCGCCAACGAACGCCTCAAGGTGACCCTCGCGGGCATCGACAAGGGCGGCGTCGCCAAGGCCGAGACCATCCCGGTCGAGCAGGCGATCGCGACGCGCGAGGAGGAGCTCCTCGGCGGCGAGCTGACGATCCTCGACGCCTCGCTCGCGCTGCGCCGCCTGGTCGGGATGCCGATCGAGCCGGGCGACATGATGCTCGCGTCGACGGTCGATCTCGCGATCCCGACGCGGACGTGGAACCAGCAGACGCTGGTCGAGGCGGCGGCCGCGAACAGCCCGGAGCTCGCGCGGCTGGCGGCGCTCGAGGAGGGCGCCGCGATCGAGGTCGAGGTGACCGAGAACGGGCTCCTGCCGGCGCTCGACCTCTCGGCGTCCATCGGCCCGTCGTACATCCTCGAGGACCCGACCGGAGCGCGCGAGGCGAGCTACGGGTACTCGGCCGCGGTGACCCTGACGTACCAGCAGGCGCTCGGCAAGACCGCCGCCGAGGCCCAGGTGCGGCGCGCCAAGGCACAGCGCGAGACCCTGCGCGTGACGGCGACCGACGTGCGTCGGCAGATCGTCGAGTCGGTCTCGCTGGCGGTCACGACGATCCAGGTCGCCGAGCGCCGCTACGCGATCGCGGTGCGCGCCGTCGACCTGGCGGAGCAGAACCTCGCCGTCGAGCAGGCGCGGCTCGGGCTCGGCAAGTCGCGCAACGTCGACGTCCTCTTGCGCCAGGACGAGCTGCGCGCCGCGCAGCTGCGCGCCGCGCGCGCCGTCATCGACTGGCACCGCGCCGACGCCGCGATCGCGGCGCTCACCGGCGAGATCCTCCCGCGCTACGGCATCACGCTCGACGGCAAGTAGTCATCAGTCGTCGTCGAAGCTCACGCAGAAGTCGACGCGCGTGATGCGAGCGGTGCCCTCGTACACGAGCGTGTCGCCGTAGTCGCGATCGGCCTCGGTGCGGACCTCGTAGCGCACCTGCGACGGGCCGGTGAGCGTGAAGCCGATCGGTGAGCCCTGCGGCGACGTCTGCCAGCTCGCGAAGACGTACGTGCGGCTGCCGACCTCGACCGTCGCGCCGCCGACGGTCGAGTGCCGGCTCGAGGGCGAGCACCTCGGCGTCGTCGGCGCGACGGTCGTGGTCGGCAGCCGCACGTACGTCTTCGCGAGCTGGCAGACGTCGCCGCAGGGCTCACCGATCGGCTTCACGCTCAGCGGCCCGTCGCAGGTGCGCTACGAGGTCCGCACCGAGGCCGATCGCGACTACGGCGACACGCTCGTGTACGAGGGC
>JAIOII010000428.1 GCA_019912685.1 Kofleriaceae bacterium | reverse complement strand
GGACGAAGCCCGCGGAACGTCGCGACGCCGCCGCGGCGAGCGAGCCGTCGATCACCGAGCGATGGCGGCAGGCGCGGCTGCTGCGAGGGCAGGGCCACTTCGACCGGGCGCTGGCCGCGTGCGTGGCGATCGGCGACGAGCGCGATCCGACGTGGTCGCCGATCGCGCTGCTCGAGGGGGCGCGCATCGCGCTCGACGCGCTCGGCGATCCGGCGCGCGCCGAAGCGCTGGCCCACCGGGTCGAGGCCGAATGGCCGGCGCACGCGCTGGTGCCGGAAGCCCGCGTGGTCGCCTGTCGCGCCGCCACCCAGCAGGGACGTGCCGGAGATTGCCGCTGACCACCCGCGGATTTTTTGACGAGCCGAGGCGGGGCTGAGGCACGAAGGGGCCATGACGTACTCCTCCCCCATCTCTCGTCCGCTCCTCCTGGCCGGCATCTTCACCGCGCTCGTCGGCTCCGTCCCCGGCGCCATCGCGCAACCGGCCGACTCCTTCCTCGAGCAGCGCGTGGTCGAGGCCCTCGCCGCCGACGGCGTCGTGCTCTCGCGCCTCGAGCTCACCCTCGACGTCGAGCAGATCGGCGGCAAGGCCCTGGTCTCGCTCGTCGAGCCGGCGACCGGCCGCTCGGTCGCGTCGACCAAGGTCGACGCGCTGCCGGCGGACGGTGACGCGGCGGTCGCCAGCCTGGCGCTGGTCACGCGCGGCCTCGTCGATCAGGTGGTGGCGACCCGTCCCGCGGTCGACGCGCCCGCGCCGCCGGCGCAGCCGCCCGTGCACGCGCATGACGACGCGGACGAGCGCGCCGCGCGCGAGATGGCGGAGCTCCGCTTCCGGCGCGAGGCCGTCCGCTTCGGCGACGACATGATCGTCTCCGGCCACAACGGCAACGTCAACGTCACGCGCGCCTGGGTCGCGGTGCGCGGCGAGTCGGACCACCGCCTGGCGCCGCGCGAGTTCTACGAGCTCATGGGTCGTCCCGAGCTCGCCGCCCAGTACCAGGCCCGGCGCAACCAGGGGTTCGGTCTGGCCGTCGTGGGTAGCGCGATGATCGTGGGCTCGATGGGCTACGGGATCTACTCCGCCGCGAGCGACGAGGACTGCGAGATCGGCGACCCCGACTTCGGGGGCTGCCTCGACCGCAACGGCGAGCGCATGCAGCGCGGCGTGACGGTCGCGATCGTCGGCGGCGCGGCCGGCATCCTGGTCACCGGCGTCGGGGTGTACCGGATGCGACGCGCGCACCCGGTGTCGGAGAACGAGGCCAAGCAGATGGCCGATCGCTACAACGAGGAGCTGCGCCGCGATCTCGGCCTGCCGACGCTCGGCTCGACGCTGCGGCCGCGCATCCGCGACGTGCGCTGGGCGCCGTCGTTCGACGTCGGCAGCGGTGGCGGCGGCCTCGCGCTCAGCGGCCGCTTCTGATCGCGTGATCTCCTGATCGGACGGGAGGCTGGACGTGGCGCGGATTTTCGCGTCACATCCCGGCGAACGCGTATCATCCAGGGGTGAGGGGCACATCGTCGTACGCGTCTGCCAGCGATCACGAGCCCTCCGACAGCGAGCCCGCACCGGCGCCCGGGAAGCGCTCGCGCACCGCGGACTTCCTCTCGCACGCGGTGCACGACCACGCCGGGCAAGCCGGTGATGCTGGCGGCGGCGGTGAGCGGCTGCCGTTCCTCGACATGATGCTGCGGGCCGAGGCGGGCGCGCCGCTGCCGGCGCCGCTCCGTGCGCGCATGGAGGACGGCTTCGGCGCCGACTTCGGCGGCGTGAGCGTGCACGCCGGATCCGCCGCGACCGCCGGGGCCGGCGCGCGCGCGATGGCCGCGGGCG
>JAIOII010000427.1 GCA_019912685.1 Kofleriaceae bacterium | reverse complement strand
GTCCACGCCCTCGGCGCAGCCGGCCACCGCCGCCGCGCCCACACACATCATCAGCCCCAGCTCGATCCGTCGCATGTCACGCTCCATCCGCTTGTGGTTCGCGGCGCGGCAGGAGCAAGCGACGGGCCACGATCGGCGCTCGTGAAATCGCGCGGCTGGCGCCGCCGCGCGTCCGGATGTCCGAGATCCGGACGTCCGGTGGCCGGCGCACCGGACGGCGGCGCCTTCGCCGGCGACCGATCAGTCGCCGCGCTCGAGCTTCGACCGGCGCCGGCTGCGGATGAGATCGACGATGCCGCCGACCACCGCGGCCTCGACCGGCTTCGTCAGCACCATGTCGATCCCGACCGCGTCGGCGAGATCCCGCTGCGGATACAGGCTCGCGGTGAGCAGGATGATGATCGCCGACGCCGGCAGGTGCTGGTGGCGCAGGGCCCGCGCGAGCTCGTAGCCGCTCTCGTCGGGCAACCCCAGGTCGAGCATGACCGCGTCCACACGCACGCGGCGCGCGAGCTCCCTCGCCGCCGCGCCGGTCACCGCGACCGAGACCGTGTGACCCGAGGCGCGCAAGGTGTCCGCGACGAACTCCGCATAGACGGGATCGTCCTCGATCACCAGGATGGTCAGACGCTCGTCCATGCGGCGCTCACGATTCTTGGTCGCGATCGTCCCGAGGGTCAACCTCGCCGGCGCGCCGACGTGTCCGGCCGAGGATCTGCTGGAGCGTCGCGAGGCGCGCGGGCTTGGTCACGTGCTCGTCGAAGCCGGCCGCGAGCGCGGCGTCGACGTCGCTGGTGTTGCCGTAGCCGGACAGCGCGATCAGGACCACGTCCCTGAGCTCGGGGCGCTGCCGGATGTGCTGCGCGACCTCGAACCCGTTCATCACCGGCAGCCCGATGTCGATGAACGCGACGTCGGGCTGGTGCTGCTCGACCAGGCGCAGGGCGGCGGCCCCGTCGGCGCCGTCGTACACGACGTGGTCGTGCGCCTCGAGCAGCATGCGGAGCATCTCGCGCGAGTCCTGCTGATCGTCGATGAGGACGACGCGGCGTGGCGCGCGCACGACCCCGGCTGGGATCTCGCGCCCGAGGCGCCTCTCCCGGCCTGCCGGCAACGCGATCCGGAACTCGCTGCCCTTGCCGTCGCCGTCGCTGTGCACCGAGATCGTGCCGCCGTGGCGCTCGACGATCGCCTTCACCAGCGACAGGCCGACGCCCAGGCCGCCCCGCGACCGGTCGAGCTTCTGCTCGGCCTGCACGAAGAGCTCGAAGATGTGCGGTTGCAGCTCGGGCGCGATGCCGTCGCCGTCGTCGAGGACGCTGAGGTGGAGCTGGTGTCCGTCGCGGGCGGCGGCGAGCCAGACCGACGTCCCCGGGGGCGAGTGGCTGGCGGCGTTCGCCAGGAGGTTGGTGATGACCTGCACCAGCCGCCTGCCGTCGCCCTTCACGGGCAGCGGACCGTCCGCGATCCGGGTCGCGAGACGGATGCCGCGCTCCGCGAACAGCGGCGAAGTCGTCTCGATCGCCATCTCGATCGTCCCCCGCAGATCCAGGTCCTCGACCTCGATCGCGAGCTTGTCGCTCGTGATGCGCGAGACGTCGAGGAGGTCGTCGAGCAGCCGCTTCATGTGCGACGACTGGCGGTCGAGCACGCCGTGACAGCGGCGCACCCGCGCGTGCGGCCCGGCCGACTCCTCGAGCACCGCCGTCGCGCTGATGATCGCGGCCAGGGGGTTGCGCAGCTCGTGCGACAGCATCGCGAGGAACTCCTCGCGGCGCTGCAGGAGCGTCCGCACCTTGCGCTGCTCGTCCTCGAGCGCGCGCTGCATGCGCGTGAGCCGCGAGACGTCGCGCGCGATCACCGCCGCCCCGACCACCTTGGCGTGGTGGAGGATGGGAGAGATCATCACGGAGACCTCGGTGAACGTGCCGTCCTTGTGCCGGCACAGCGACGAGACGTGGTCGAGCTCCTCGAGCTTCTCGCAGGCCGCGATCCGCGCCAGGTGGTGCGAGAGCTCGTGCGCGCGGTCCGGCGCCATGAGCATCGAGGCGTGCTGGCCGATCGCCTCGTCGGCGCGGTAGCCGTAGCGCTGCTCGGCGCCGCCGTTCCAGCTGGTGATCGTGCCGCCGAGGTCGACGGCGAGGATCGCGTCGTTCGAGCATTCGACGATCGCCGACAGCTGCTCGACGCGGGTCCTCGCCTTGTCGAGCGCGCTCACGTCGGTGAGGGTCAGGACCACCCCATCGATCCGGGCGTCGGCCACCGCGTGGCCGGGGCCGTGACCGTTGCCGCTCGCGCGTTGCACCACGCGGTAGGGGAGGATGCGCAGGAGGTACGGCGTGCCCGCCCGGTCGCGGACCTCGTCCTCCACCACCTCGCCCCGGCGCAGCGAGCTCTCGATCTCGTCCATGAGCTGCGGCCGCTCGATGTTGTGGGAGAAGTCTCCGATGCGGCGCCCGATGTCGTGGTGCTGGAAGCGGAACACGGTCGCGATCCGCGACGTGAAGCGGCGGATCCGGAGCTCGCGATCGAGGAACACGGTGCCGACGTCGGTGCCCTCGAGCAGGTGCGCCATGTCGCTGTTCAGCTCCTCGAGCTCCGTGATCTTCTGCTGGTACTCGGCGTTGACCGTGTAGAGCTCCTCGTTGACCGAGTGGAGCTCCTCGTTCGTGCTCTGGAGCTCCTCGTTGGAGGCGACGAGCTCCTCGTTGGTCGCCTGCATCTCCTCGTTCGACGTCTCGAGCTCCTCGATCGTCGCCTGCAGCGTCTCGCGCGTGTACTGCAGCTCGCCCTCGAGCATCGACAGCCGCTCGAGCGACGCCGCCGTGGGAGGAACCGCCGCGTCCTCACCCGGCGGCTGCGCCGGATCGCCGCTCGCCATCTCGCGCAGCGTGATGATGATGTTGCTGGCGCCGGTGCGCGGGTGGACGAGCGGCTGCACGGTCACCAGGCAGCTCAGCTCGCGGGCACCGTCGGAGATGCGCACGCCCGAGTACGACACGGGCCGCCGGTCCTTGCGCGCACGCTGCATCGCGCCGGCGACGACGGCGCGCAGCTCCGGCGGGAGGAGCTCGACGACGTTGCCGGTCGGGCGGCGAGGCTTGAACTCGAGCAGCCGCTCGGCGCCGCTGTAGACGTCGATCAGTGCGCCGCTCTCGTCGACCAGGAGCGCGGGCGGCATGAACAGCTCGAGCAGCTGATCGTACGTGGAGAGCAGGAGCGGGTCGACGCCGGGCGCGCGTGGCAGGTCGATCGTGGTGATCGGACGCCGCACCGGCGTGTGCGCGATCGGCAGGCGCACCTGGTTGAGCAGGTGGACGTCGCGCCGCTTGCGGTAGATCTTGGCGTGCTCGTCGATGGTCGCGAACTCGTCGGCGAGCGAGCCCGGCGTCTCGCTCGCGCCGAGGAAGAGCGTGCCGCCCGCCACGAGCCCGAAGTGGAACAGCGAGAGGACGGCGCGCTGGGCCTGCGGCTGGAAGTAGATGAGCAGGTTCCGGCACGAGATGAGGTGCATCTTGGTGAACGGCGGATCCTTGGTCACGTTGTGCCGCGCGAAGACGATCAGCTGGCGCAGCTCGGGCGCGACCTGGTAGCCGGCGGCCCGCTTGGTGAAGAAGCGCTCGAGGCGGTCCGGGCTGACGCGCGCGAGCTGGTCCTCGCCGTAGATGCCGGCGCCGGCGTACTCGAGCGAGCGCTGGTGCACGTCGGTCGCGAGGATCTTGACGCGCACGGCGCGGTCGCGCGCGGCGCACGCCTCGACGAACAGCATGGCCAGCGAGTAGACCTCCTCGCCGGTGGCGCACCCGGCGACCCACACGCGGAGCTCGTCCTCGGGCTTGACCCGGTCGAGCAGCTTGGGGACGACCTCGCGCTCGAGCGCCTCGAACGCCCGGGGATCGCGGAAGAACTGCGTGACGCCGATCAGCAGATCCTGGTAGAGGCGGTGGAGCTCGTCGGGATCGTCCATGAGCTGGTCGAGGTACTCGGGGAGCCCTGCGACCCGCAGCAGCTCGACGCGGCGCTGGATGCGCCGGCCGACGGTGGTCATCTTGTAGAGCGAGAAGTCGATGCCGAAGTTGTCGCGCAGGAGCCGCAGCACCGCGTCCATCGCCGGGTCCTCGCTGAGCGGCTCGTCGGGATCGGCGGTCGTGAGCGGCGGCAGGCCGCAGAGCAGGCGCGCCAGCTCGGCGGGCGCGTGGACGTGATCGACGACGCCGGTGGCCGCGGCGGCGAGCGGCATGCCGTCGAACTTCGCCGTCGCCGGCGACTCGGCGAGCACGAGGCCGCCGGCGCGCTTGACGTCGACGATGCCGCGCGAACCGTCGCTGCCGCTGCCCGACAGCACGATGGCGACCGCCTGGGCGCCGACGTCCTGCGCGAGCGACCGGAAGAACCCGTCGATCGGCAGCGAGAAGGTGTGCGGCTCCTTGTCGGTGAGCCACAGGTGCCGATCGCGGATGATCATCTCCTTGCCCGGTGGCATCAGGTAGATGTGGTTGGCGGTGACCGCGACGCCGTCCTCGACGACGACGACCGGCATGTCGCTGCGGCGCGCGATCAGCTCGTCCATCAAGCTGCGGAAGTCAGGCGAGAGGTGCTGGACGACCACGAAGGCGAGGCCCGTGTCCTGCGGGACGACGGAGAAGAGCTGCTCGAGCGACTCGAGGCCTCCGGCGGAGGCGCCGATCCCCACGATCCGGCCATCGGTTCGTTGCGGCAGAGGTGCGTCGTTCACCCCACGCGCTACTTCAAGGAACGCGCCGACGGCATCCGAAGCGCGAGTTGTTACTGGGTGTTCTCACGCTGCGATCGGCAGTGGAAGATCAATGACGTTCTCGGGGTTACCCGCCGGTAGCGCGTGGGTACGCGGGACGCGAAGCGACGATCGCCGGCGCGCAATGACGCACGGTGCGCGGCCGCGACACACGCGGAATGCAAGACGATTTCGGCGCATGGTTACCGATGGGTAATATCGATCTTCATCGGGATCAGCCGGGTTGGACTCGGGTGTGGAGTTACGGTAACATGCCTGCTACGTGCGGGTACTTCTACTCCTGAGCGCAGACGAGATGGGTGCGCTGGAGCCGGCGTTCGCGCGGCGCGGCCACAGCGTCGTCTGCGCGAGCGGCAGCGAGGCGGCGCGCGTCGATTTCAGCGCGGCCGATCTGATCGTCGCCGGTGCCGAGGTGGCGAATCGCGCCGGGCTCGTCACGAAGATCGCCGCGGAGTCGCCCGGCACCGAGATCGTCCTCGTCGGCACGACCGAGGCCGCGGTCCACCCCGACGTCATCGAGCACCTCCCGCGACCGCTCGATGTCGACCGTCTGCTCGCGGTCGCCGACGACGTCGCCGACATCCTCGACGGCGAGCACCTGCGCGAGCCCGTCGATCTGGTCGCGTACGAGACCCTGTTCGCCGGCGACAGCCCGCAGATCCGCGACCTCGTGCGCCGCGTGCGGCTGGTCGCGCGCAGCGACGCGCCGGTGTGGATCTTCGGCGACGACGGCTCGGGCCGCGCCGTCGCCGCGCGCGTCATCCACGACCGTAGCCCCCGGCGGACGGGGCCGTTCGTCGCGCTGAACAGCGGCGCCCACGCCGACGAGCACCTGAGCCGCCTCCTGTTCCACGGCGACGACGCCGCGGTCGTGCGCGCGCGCGAAGGGACGTTGTTCCTCGAACGGGTCGGGGCCTCCGGACCGATCACGCAGCGCGAGCTCGTGCACTACCTGGAGACCCGGTCGCAGGACGAGCGCAGCGCGCGCCTCGTCGTCGGTGCCCGCGCCAGCGGCGACTCCCTCATCGCGCCCGAGCTCCATTACCGCCTCAAGGTGCTGGAGATCGAGATCCCGCCGCTCAAGGAGCGCGCCCGCGATCTCGAGCACATCGTCGGGCGCATGCTGCGCCGCCTCGCGCCCGGCGGCAACGCGCCGGAGATCGCCGACGAGGCGCTGGCGATGCTCGAGCGCTACACGTTCCCCGGCAACCTGCTCGAGCTCGCCCACGCCCTGACGCACGCGTACGTGCTCGCGCGCGGCACGTCGATCGCGCCGGAGCATCTCCCCGTCGGCATCCGCCAGGCGACCGGCGAGGGCCCCGCAACGAGTGAGGAGGTCTCGAACGGCGAGCTCGAGTCCCTCGACGTCGTCGCCCGGCGCTTCGAGCGCGACTACCTGCTGCGGGTCCTCCGCAGCGTCGCCGGCAATCGCGGGCGCGCGGCGGAGATCCTCCAGCTGTCACGCAAGGGCCTCTGGGGGAAGCTCAAGTCGCACGGCATCACCGACGCCGACATCGACGACGTGGCGTGACGGCGGAGGACGCGGGCCAGGCGTGACAGGAGCGCGCACCGTGCATCGCCGCCACCGTGACCGTTCGCCGCGCGGCGACGCGGTCCATCACCGGTAACGAGGAAACCCGAGCGGTCGCGGCGATCTCGTGAGCGCCGCGAAGCACCGGTAACGCGGTCGTTTCCGTCGCGACCCGCGCGGCGTCGCGGCGGGCCCGCGAGTTGCGCGCGTGGCGCGGTCCTTGAAAGTCCTCCGTGGCATGGAAGCCTCTCGCGATCGCGACGGACTCGCGAACATCCTCATCGTCGACGACACGCCGGCGCACCGGCTGGCGCTGGAGGCCGTGCTCGAGCCGCTCGGTCAGAACGTGCTCATGGCGGGCTCCGGCGACGAGGCGCTGCGCTTGCTCGAGCAGCACGACTGCGCGCTCGTCCTCATGGACGCGCACATGCCGGTGCTCGACGGCTACGAGACCGTCGAGACGCTGCGCAGGCGCGCCGAGCTGCGGCACCTGCCGGTCATGTTCCTGACGGCGATGTTCTGCGACCGCGAGCACGCGGCCCGCAGCTACGCGCTCGGCGCCGTCGACTTCATCACCAAGCCGTTCGAGCCGAGCATCGTGAAGGCCAAGGTCCGGGCGTTCGTGACGCTGTACCAGTACCACCAGCGGTTGAAGCAGCAGGAGCGCCGGCTCGCGTCGGAGGTCGCCGCGCGGGAAGCCGCGGAGAAGGCGGACCGCCTCAAGGAGGAGTTCATCGCCGTCCTGGGCCACGATCTGCGGACGCCGCTCAGCGCGATCCTGTTCACCGCGCAGCGGCACGCCGACGCGCGCGATGCCTCCGGACCGTGCCGCATGGACGGTCGGCGCATCGCGGCGATGGCGAACCGGATGGGGCGGATGATCGATCACGTGGTCGACTACACGCGGAGCCGCCTCGGCGGCGGTCTCCCGATCGCGGTCGCGCCCGCCGACCTGGCCGAGCTGTGCCGGGCGCCGCTCGACGAGATCCAGGCGATCTATCCCGAGAGCGTGATCACGCTCGTCGTCGACGGTGACACGCGCGGCGTCTGGGACGCCGATCGCGTGCTCCAGGTGTTCGCGAACCTCGTGGGGAACGCGGTGCGACACGGCGACGGCACCGTGCGTGTCTCGCTGATCGGCGTCGACGCGTGGGTGATCCTGGAGGTCCGCAACGGCGGCGAGCCCATCCCGGCGAACGCCATGGCGCACCTGTTCGAGCCGTTCCGGCCCGGCGAGGGCTCGCGTGGCGGGCTCGGCCTCGGCCTCTACATCGTCGAGCGGATCGTCCACGCCCACGGCGGGAGCATCCGCGCCGAGTCGTCATCGCAGCTCGGCACGACCTTCACCGTGCGCTGGCCGCGCTACCCTGCGGGGCATGAGGACTCCGTGAGCGAACCCCACCACAACCCGTCCGACGCCGAGCTGCGCGCGCTGCTCGAGTCCGCCACCACGATCGCGATCGTCGGCGCGTCATCGAACCCCGATCGCCCGTCGAACGAGATCATGCAGCTCCTGCTCGACGCCGGCTACCGCGTCATCCCGGTCAACCCCAGGGAGACCGAGGTGCTCGGGCAGCGCGCGGTGGCGTCGCTCGCCGACATCGGCGAGCGCGTCGACATCGTCGACGTGTTCCGCCGCTCCGAGGACACGCCGGCGATCGCCGCCGAGGCGGTCGCGATCGGGGCGCGCGCGCTGTGGCTCCAGGAGGGCGTCTCGAACGAGGACGCCGCCGCGCGCGCGCGGGCCGGCGGGCTCACCGTCGTCATGGACCGGTGCATCGGCGTGACCCACCGGGCGCTGCGCATCGCGCCGAAGCGCTGAGCCAGCACTCAGCAGCCGGCGCTGTAGCAGGCGCTCAGCTGATCGCCGCACGTGTTCAGCGCGCAGGTGTCGCACGCGGCCTCGCCCTGGGCGCACGGCGCGGCGCACTGGAAGTTGATGCACTTCATCAGCTCCACGGCCGGCGCGCTCGACGCCGCGCACGTGTCGACCAGGCACGCCTCGGTCGCGATCGCGTCGTCGCCGGCCTCGCGCACGCAGGTGACGGTGTCGCCGCACGCCTGCGTGCCCGTGAACACCGGGCCCGAGCCGGGACCGGCGCACAGCTCGGTCGGCGTGTCGAGGCGCGGGTAGTACGACGCGACGAACATGCACATCTCGTTGGCCTCGGCCGACGGGCCCTCGACGATGTCGCGCCCCGCCTCGCCCTGGAAGTCGCAGCGGTAGTCGATCACCGAGCCGGCGGCGACCGCCAGCTCCGGCGCGTAGCGGCGCGGCTCGACGCCCTCCCAGTCGGTCGTCGCGAACAGCTCGGTCGGCGCGGCGTTCGCGCTCGCGTCCTCGAGCACGGCGCGGTAGCCGACGCCGCGGCGATGCATGTGCGACATGCCGAACACGAGGTTCACGTCCGCGGGGATGTTGCAGCGCATGTGCGCCGTCACCGGTTCTCCGGCCGGGACGTGGATCGCCCAGTCGTAGAAGAAGAGCGTGCCGGCGAGCACCGGCGCCGGCGCGGGCGCGTACCAGAGGTTGAGGCGGACCTGGGCGTCGAGCGGCTCGGCCGACGCGTTCAGGTAGTGCGTCTGCACGAGGAGGACGGCGCCGGCCTCGGCGCGCAGCGCGACGTCGGTCGGGTACGCGAGGTCGCCGTTCGGGACCTGCGCGGCGTACGCGATGCCGGCGACGCCGAGCTCGGTGAACTGCGCGCCGGTGCAGTCGAAGCGCTCGAGCGACACCTCCGACGGCGCGAAGCCCGTCTGGTAGAGGAGCAGGTGGTGCGAGCCGCGCGTGTACGCGTGCTCGAAACGCGCGATGTCGACGCGCTCGTCGACCACGACGTACTGGCACTGCTCGGTCTCCTGGCCGGGCGCGATCGCGACGTCCATCGCGAGCTGGCGGCCCGAGCCGGGCGGCGGCGCCTCGAGCAGCGGCGCGCCGGCGTCGGGGGTCTCGT
>JAIOII010000426.1 GCA_019912685.1 Kofleriaceae bacterium | reverse complement strand
ACGTAGGCGCGAACGCCGTCGGCGATCTCGATCACCGCGTCGGCGAACTGCGCGCTCCACGGCCGCTGGCCCGAGCGCACGGCGGCGAGCGCGCCCTCGAGCCGGTGGGCGAGCTCGACGACGTCGGTGAGGCCGACGGTGCCGGCCGAGCCCTTGAGCGTGTGCGTGACCCGCATCATCTCGTGCACGGCCTCGGCGACGGCCTCGCCGCGTCCGGCGGTCTGCGCGCGCGCCGTCACCTGCTCGAGGGCGTCGTGCGCCTCGTCGCGGAACAGCTGGCGCAGGAGCGCGAGCTCCTCGGGATCGAAGTCCACGAGGAGGTCGCGCTCGCCGCGGCGGCCGTCGTCGCTCTCAGCCAAGCGTCGTGTCTCCGTCGAAGCCGGGCGGCGCCTTGGCCCCCGTGGTCGGATCGCGCGTGGGGCGCAGGCTGTCGGCCGTCAGCTCGCTCGCCGCGTCGCCATCGCCCTCACCGCGCACGGCCAGCGAGTCGGCGATCGCGCGCCGCACCACCGCCGACGGATCGACCAGCGGCACCGTGCGGCCGCGGCTGTCGATGACCGCCCGTCCGTCGGCGGTCTGCTGGAGCGTCGCGACCTCGTCGACCTTGTCGACCCGGAGCGCGGCCGCCACACCGTCGAACTCGACGAGGAGCGCGCCGTCGCCCTGGCGGGGCGCCGGCCCCGGCCGACCACCGACGAGGACCCCGGTGTCGAGCACCGGGATCAGGTTGCCGCGCAGGTTGAAAGCTCCTGTCAGCCCCGGCGGCGCCGTCGGGATCTCGGTGACGAAGCCCAATGTAACCACTTCTCGCACCCACCTCAGCTCGGCCGCGTGCCGCACACCGCCCAGTGCGAACACGATCACGTTCTTGAGGTCTGCGCCCATTGATGTCGGCTTGATGCCGCCAGGCGAGCATATCCCGAAGCGTTGCGCGCGCCAGATCGTGTATCGTGCCGCGCATGAGGGCCCCCCAGATCTGTAGCTTTGTCCTGATCACGGTGGCGGCGACGGTGGGATGCGGCGGCGGTAGCGGTGACGGCGACGACGACGGCACCGACATCGACGCCAGTAACGGTGGCGTCGACGCCGCGATCCCGGCCGACTACACGCGCCTCATCGGCCGCGAGTGGTCGTTGCCTCCGGCGGCCACGGACACGTATCGGTGTGTGCGACTCACGCTGCAGTCCGACACGTACGTCACCAACATCATGGCCCAGGCTCCCGTCGGTACCCACCACACGGTCCTCTCGATCGCGAGCAGCAACGTCGCCGGGCCCGACGGCGAGTACAACTGCTCGGTGAACTCGCTGGGCCGCGTGATGCTCTACGCGTCCGGGGTCGGCACGTCACCGCTCGACTTCCCTGACGGAGTAGGTATCCGCATCCCGGCGGGGACGCAGATCCATCTCAATCTCCATCTCTACAACGCCAGTGACAATCCGATCAGCGGCGACACGGCGATCCTCGTCAAGCAGCCGTCGACCCCGCCGCCGATGCTCGCAGAGATGGCGTTCTCGGGGCGCTTCCTCGGCTGGTCGATCCCGAACAACGGTGAGCCCGTGACGACGTCGGGTGGATGCACGGCCGAGTCCGACTTCACGCTCTTCGCCGTCTGGCCGCATCAGCACCAGCTCGGGACTCATCACAAGTTCGAGATCATCCCCAACGGCGGACAGGCGGTCACGCTCCACGACGCGGCCTACAACTTCACGGAGCAGAGCTACTACCTGACGCAGCCGATGCACCAGGTGCGTCAGGGCGATACGATCCGGACGACCTGCACGTGGGTGAACAACACCGACATTTCGAATGTCGGCTTCGGCGAGAGCTCCGACGAGGAGATGTGCTTCACGGGCATGTATCGCTTCCCGGCGCAGAACACGAACCTGTTCCGCTGCACGGACACGCAAGGCATCGGCTTCTGAGACTCAGGTCGCACCGGTGGGCAGACAGATTGTAGGCAGCGGCCACCGCGGGTAACGTCGCAGCGATGAGAGTCCGTGCGGCAGGCTGTCTGGTGGCGGCGCTGGTCGGCTGCAAGTTCGCCGATCTGCCGCCGATCGACGAGACCGGCGATGGTGGCGTCGGGATCGACGCCGACCTGAACGTTTCGCAACCGCTGACCGTCGCCCTCGCGGGCGCTGGTGCCGGCTCGGTAACCTCGGATCCGGCCGGCATCGATTGCGGATCGACGTGCACGGCGGATTTCGATCCGCTCGCCATGGTGACGCTGACCGCGACTCCGATGGTGACCTCGACGTTCGAGGGCTGGTCCGGCGACTGCTCGGGCATGAGCACGTGCACGGTCACGATGGACGGCGCCAAGAACGTGACCGCGACCTTCGCGCTCCACGGCGCCGTGCGCTGGGTGAATCAGATCTCGTTCGTCGAGAACGACAGCATAGATGCCATCGCGGTCGATGCGCAGGGCAACGTCATCGTCGCGGGTGCGGTCGAGCCCGCTGGAGAGCGTGATCTGTTCGTCGCCAAGTATGCGCCGGCGACCGGGCAGGTCATCTGGATGCGGCACTTCGCGACCCTGTCTGCCAACGGTGGCTACGAATCATCCTTCGGAGGCATGACCGTCGATGCGGCCGGTGACGTCTACGTCGCGACGAGCTTGCAGGGCAACGGCACGGCGGATGGCGCGGTCGCGTGGGTCAAGCAGTGGGGCGGCACCTCGGTCGACATCCCGAAGGCCCTCGCCGTGTCTGGTGGTGAACTGTACGTTACGGGGACGACGTCGAGCAATCCGTCGTCCTTCGACGCCTTCACGATCACAGGACAGAGCAACCAAGCGTTCATCCTCCGCGCGAGTACGGCGACCGGCAACGTGGCACAGGTCAGGACGATTCCGGGCGCGTACGTGTCGATAGCCGCCGATGGCAACAACATCCTGCTCGGCGGCTCGATGAATACGGGAACGCTCAACGAACCGGGCTGTACGGGCACCTCGGCATCGGGCACTGGCACCGACGGACTGTTGATGATGATCGCCGGTTCGTCGCTCGGTTGTCAGTGGCTCAAGAGTTTCGGGTCGAACACCTCGGGCGACGATGCCTCCGTCAGCTCCGTCGCCGCGTTCGATGGTGGGGGATGGGCGGTCGTCGGTCAGTTCGAAGGGAGCCTCTCCGGGCTGTCCGCCGGCTCGCTGGGATCGATGGGTATGTTCGACGTCTTCGTTGCGCGCTTCGCGCTCGATGGCACACATCAGTGGTCGTTCCGGTACGGAAACGCGGCCACCGAGTTTTCGGGCGGAATCTCTACGACACCGCAGGGCAACGTGATCTTCGCCGGCAGCTTCACCGGCGAGCTCAACTTCGGACCTCACACCGTCATGGGCACCAACAACGCCTTCGTGACTCGGATGTCGTCTGCGCAGGTTCCGACGCACGAGTGGGCGGTCAGCCTCGGAGGCGCCGAGGCTGACAGCGCCAGGGACGTCGCCGTGGCGTCCGACGGCACCAGCTTCGTGACTGCGTCGTTCTCGGGCATGACGACGGTCGGTACGACGTCGCTCGCCTCGCAGACAATCGACCACTGGGTCGCTAGCCTCGTTCGCTGATCACGCCGCAAAGGCCGGCGGCATGCGGATGAAGAGCTGATCGATCAGCTCGGGCGAGGCGTCGCAGCCGAGGGCTTCGAGGCGCCGGGCGATGGCGTCGCGCGTGACGCTGAAGGCGGTGCCGCCCTTGCACGAGGGGCCGAAGAGGGCGCCGAGGATGTAGTAGGCGGCGAGGAGCGAGCGGCTCGCGGCGATGCGGCGGTGGAGCTCGCGCTCCTGCGCGTCGGAGAGCGCGAAGGGCGCCTGCTGATCGATCTGCGCGAGCACGGTCTCGAGCTCGACGCCGCCGTGGCGCGCGACGAGGTACGCGCGGAGCTGGAGGCGAGACTCGGTCGCGACCTCGTCCTTGGGCTTGAAGCGGACGCCGAAGCCGAGGCCGAGGCTCGAGGTCACCGCGCTGACGCCGAGGGCGGAGGCGTGGCCGAGCAGGTTGGTCGCCACGCGGCCGGCGAGCTCCTTGTTCCGGGCCGTGGTGCCGATCGTGGAGAGCAGGACCATGCGGTCGTCCTCGTCGACGAGGCCGCCATCGCTCACGCCGAAGATCGCGCGCGGGATGACGGTCGGCGCCTCGTCGATCGCGATCGGCAGCCACTGCGGCGACTCGCCGGGCCACGTCGCGATCGAGGTCAGCGCGTCGATCGCGCGCTCGGCCTCGCCGGCGCCGAGCTCCTGGAACGCGGCGCGGCGCAGGAGCACGTCACGCACGAGGTCCCAGAGGCGGGCCGCCGGCAGCGTCGCGACGAGGCGGTGGACGTGCGCGTGCGCGACGGCCGGCGTCGAGCTCGTGGGGCGCGTCGCGGCGTCGTCGTCGAGCTCGAACGCGAGCGCGCAGAACGAGCACGTGCCCGCCGTGCCCGGCAGGCCGCGGACGTTGCGGAGGCAACCGGGACAGGTGCCCAGCACCGGCTTCTTCGCGGCCGCGATCGGCGCATCGCCCGTCGGCGTCCCGCAGTAGAGGCAGCGCGCGGCCACCTTGCCGACCGTTCGACCGCAGCTCGCGCACGTGCGCACGGCGCGAGTCTACCCGGCGGCGCGCGGAGCGACGCGGCAAGGTCCGTCAGAAGTAGGTGCGGACCAGCAGGAACGGGTGCTCGTCGCCGGAGAGGCAGATGCGCGTGATCGTGGCGCCCGAGAGGGAGCGGCGGAGGCCGAGCACGAAGTGGGTGGCGTCGTAGCGGCCGTCACCGCCGACGTCGAGGCCGAGGGCCGGGCCGATGGCGGGGTTGTCGGGGATGGCGCGGAACGCGCCCGCGTAGGGCCCGAGGGTGCCCGACGCGGTGCCGCGCAGGCCCGCGAAGGTGCCGACGGCCTCGGGGTCATCGACGACGGTCGCGAAGGCGAGGCGATACGGCTCGTCCTCGGCGGGGAGGCCGAGGCGCACGTACGTGCCGGCCAGGCCGCGGTACGTCGGGACGCCGGCGGCGCGATCGATGCCGGGGCAGTAGAAGGCGAGCTGGGTCTCCCAGTCGACGTCGGCGAGGAGCTCGTCGGCGACGGTGTCGTCGGCGAGCGGTTCGTCGAGCTCGGCGCAGGCGGGGACCGGGAGGAGGAGGAGGAGAGCGAACAGGCGATGCGTCATGCGCGCGCGCGAGTGCACCGCGAGTGCCAGGAGCGAACGCGTCCTTCGACTCGGCCTTGCTGCGCGCGGCCTCGCTCAGGACGAGCGGGGTGTTGGCGGCGGCCAACGCCTGTTGGGACGCGCCCCGAGGCTCAGCAGCCGAGCCACTCGAGCGACATGGAGTCGACGACGAAGCGGGTCAGGAACGCGAGGTTGGTCCTGCCGCGCATGCGCAGGACGATCGTCTGGCCGGCGTGCGGGTTCGCCGCGGTCCACGTGAACGAGGTCCAGAGGCAGATGGGGGCGGTGTCCGAGTTGGTCACGGCGTGGAGGGTCTCGAGGACGGCGCCGGCGGGCGTCTCGAGCGTGGCCGTGAACGTGTCCGTGTCCTCGATGATGTCCTCGGTGACGAAGCACTGGTAGCCGCGCACGCGCAGCCCGGTCGCGCTCGCGGGGATCGTCACGGTCTGCACGAGCACGTCGTTGGCGTTGTTGCCGATGCCCAGGATCGCGGCGTGGGTGCCGGCGTGCGGGCTGAAGGGCAGGGCGGCCGTGTCGCGGATGCTCGAGCTGGTCTGCGTCCACGGCGCGACGCCGGTGTCGAACCCGCCGTTGCCGAGGATGTCGTGCCACGTGGGCGTGCACATCGCGTCGATCGGCGTCGCGTCGATCATGGCGGCGTCGATCGCGGCAGCGTCGATCGCGGCGGCGTCGATCGCGGGAGCGTCGATCGTGGCGCCGTCGATCGTGGCGGCATCCGGATCGGGCGCGTCGGGATCCGGAGCGTCGATCCCCGGCTCGGCGTCCACGTCGTCGCCCGCGTCCGTGTCGTCGTCCCCCGACGTCATGTTGGCGCTGGCGCAGCCCGTGACGGCGAGCACGAGGACGAATCGCGCGACGTACATCGCGGCCATCATCCCGGAGCCGCCGCCCCGCGGGGCGGACATCATCTGTCGCGACGTGGCGCCGGCTATTTCTTGAACAGCTTGTCCCAGGTCCGGCGCATGGCGCCGGGCTTCCGCGGCGCCTGGTAGTTCTGGTTCTCGTAGGCGTGGCGCGCCGACGGGTCGACGCCGTAGTGCACGTAGAGCGAGATGAGGTCGTGCACCATGTTGCTGATGCCGGTCGTGCGCAGGTCCCACGACGTGCAGTAGCTGTCGGGCTTGTTGCGCACCATCGCCTTGGCGATGATGATCATGATCACCGGATCGATCAGCTCGCCGTTGCCGTCGAGGTAGTGCTTGTAGGAGAAGAAGCGGTCCTCGGGCGCCAGCTCGATGCCCTGGCCGTCGGTGCGCGGCGCGCGCATGTTGGCGATCGTGCGGTACTCGTGATCGATGTACGACGCGACCGTGTTGGTCTCGTCGCGCTTGTCGTACTCGACGAACTTGCGGAACGCGTCCGACAGGTTCTTGGGGTTCGCGTAGGCGCCGCTCACCAGGTAGTAGAAGAGGGCGCCGAGCGAGTAGATGTCCGCCGGGCGGCCCACGCTCTTCACCACGCGGCCGCGCACGTTGGTCTCCGACGGCTCCGCGAACGGGCGGTTGAGCAGGATCTTCTTGCGCGCCCGGTCGGCCGCCATGATCAGGTACTGCTCCGGGCGGTTGAACAGCGAGAACACGTCGTTCTCGTAGATGTCGATGTAGAAGTCCTCGAAGAACTCGATCTCCGGCGAGCCCTGGGTCGCGTTGACCAGGACGTCGAACGTGTTGATCTCCTGCTCGGGGCTCTGGAAGAAGAGCGTGCCCGGCACCGCCTGGAAGCGCGTCATCGACAGATCGACGTCGGGGTCGGCGACCTTGCCGACGTTGAAGTCGGCGAGCTTCACCCGCATCTGCGACCCGCGCAGCGACGAATCGGGCAGCTTGATGAGGACGTTGGCCGGCTTGATGTCGCGATGGACGGTGTCGCGCACGAGGTGGGCGAACTCGATCGCCGTCGCCACCGGCAGCACGTACTCGAGCACGCGGAAGATGCGCTCGCGCAGGGGCACCGCCAGCAGGTCGTCGCGGCGCCGCTTCTGGCGCGCGCCCTTCAGGCGCTCCTCGAGCGACATGTCGAGGAGCTCGAGGATCATGAAGTCGTTGTCGACCTTGTCGCGGATCGGCGGCGGGATGAACGCCGGGCTCTCGCCTTCGCCCGACGACAGGAGCTCGATGATGTTCGGGTGGCCCTGGACCCGCTCGAGGATCTCCTTCTCCATCTGGAAGCGGAGCTGGTCCTCGCCCGACACGCCCTTCTGCAAGATCTTGATCGCGATCGGCCGCCGCAAGGTCGTCTTGCTCTCCACCCAGCGCTCCTCGCCGAGGTACGCCTTCGCGAAGCGGCCCGAGCCGAGCTCGATCGGGTGGCCGTGCTCGTCGACGATGAAGGCGTAGACGCGCGAGCGCGTGACGTACGGCGTGATCGTGCCCGACGCCTGCATCGGGCCGAGCGTCGACGACGACAGCGGCGCCGCCCCGGTTTCGCTGAGGCCGGCGTAGCCGCCTCTGGGCGGCGCCGCCGGCGTCGCGGTCTGGGTCATCGACGGCTGACCCGGCGACGTTCGATCGTCGTACTCCTCGAACGCGTTGTACGCGTCGGGAGGGGACGGCGGAGCGGGAGGTGGCGGCTTGGACGGCATCAGGTGTGCCTCCGGCGGCGGCCGTGCGGCTCGGGCAAGACGCCCGGCGTGTAGATGAACGCGGCCTCGGCGCCCTGGCCGAAGTCGGCGAGGATGACGTCGGGGCACTCCTCGGTGCCGATCGCGACCTGCTCGTCGCCGAACCGGAACACCGTGTGGCCCGCCGCCGGCGTCCCCACGGTGATGCGCACGCGCCCGACGGCGGCGTTGCCGGGGTCCACGAGATCGAGCATCGCGTCCTCGTCGACCTGCACGGCGGTCGCCGGCCGGCCGCCGAGCTTGGCCACGAAGCAGCTCATGCCCTTCACGTGCACCTGGCGGCGGCCGGTCGTGGCCGGCAGGAACGTGAAGCGCAGGCGCGCCGTCCCGCCGAGGCCAGCGACGTCGGCGTGGCCATCGATGAGCGGCGCGAAGCGCGCGCTGCGGCCGGCGACGTCGACGGTGCCGGGC
>JAIOII010000425.1 GCA_019912685.1 Kofleriaceae bacterium | reverse complement strand
GATCGGCGCGCTCGGTCGCGCACACCGCGCCGATCGGCACGCCGCCGCCGAGGCCCTTGGCGAGCGTCATCACGTCGGGCGTGGCGCCGTCGTGCTCGTGGCCCCACCAGCGCCCGGTGCGGCCGGTGCCGGTCTGGACCTCGTCGAACACGAGGAGCGTGCCGGTCTCGTCGCAGATCTGGCGCAGCCCGGCGAGGTAGCCGGCGGGAGGGACGATGATGCCGCCCTCGGCCTGGATCGGCTCGACGATGATCGCGCAGGCGGTCGGCTTCGACAGCGCCGCGCGCGCGGCGGCGAGGTCGGCGAACGGGACGAACTCGACGGGGCCGAAGAGCGGGCCGAAACCCTCGCGGTACTTGGGCTGGCCGGTGAGCGACACGGTCGCGACCGAGCGGCCGTGGAAGCTGCCCTGCGTCGCGACGATCGTCGTGCGCTCGGGCTGGCTGGCGACCACCTGCTGGTAGCGGCGGACGAGCTTGACCGCGCCCTCGTTGGCCTCCGCGCCCGAGTTGCAGAAGAAGACGCGGTCGGCGAACGAGCGCTTCGTGAGCGCCTCGGCGGCGAGGATCTGCTGGTCGTTCCAGTAGAGGTTCGAGACGTGGGTGAGGCGGCCGAGCTGCTCGGCGAGGCGACGCGTGAGCTCGGGGTGAGCGTGCCCGAGGCAGCACACCGCGATGCCCGCGGTCATGTCGAGGAAGCGGCGGCCGTCGACGTCCCACAGCTCGGCGCCGGCGCCGCGCGAGAGGACGACCGGCTGCTGGCGGTAGTTCTTGATGAACGTGCGGTCGGCGATGGCGAGCAGATCGGACGAGGTGCGGGTCATGGGCCCTCCGGCCGGGGCCGGACGGCCCATGTCGATCGGCCTCGCTCGGCGGGGAACGCCGGCTCGGCCTGTACGGAGTTCGTTCGCTCGAGGACTCGCTCACTCATGGGGTCACTCCTTCGGTCACGGCTGGTCACGGCTTCCCGGTCGACACGACCTGCGTGCCGACGCCCTCGCGGGTGAAGATCTCGAGCAAGAGCGCATGCTCGAGCCGCCCGTCGATGATGTGGATCTTGTGCACGCCGGCGGCGAGCGCGGTGAGCGCCTGCTCGACCTTGGGGATCATGCCGCCCGAGATGACGCCCTGGGCGATGAGCGCGCGGGCGTCCGCGTCGGTGAGGCTCGAGATGAGGCGGCGCTCGGCGTCGAGCACGCCGGCGATGTCGGTGAGAAGCACGAGCTTCTCGGCGCCGAGCGCCTGCGCGAGGCGCGCGGCGAAGACGTCGGCGTTGACGTTGAGGGCGTTGCCGTCGGGGCCGGTGGCGAGCGGCGCGACCACCGGGATGTACTCGGGCAGGAGGCGATCGATGACGGTGCGGTCGACGCTCGTGACCTCGCCGACGAGGCCGAGCTCCGGCCGTCGGATCGTGGCGCGGGCGAGCCCGCCGTCGCAGCCGGTGATGCCGACCGCGGCGCCGCCCATGTGGTTGACCAGGCGCACGAGCTCCTGGTTGAGCGAGCCGCCGAGCACCATCTCGACCACCTCGAGCGTCGCCGCGTCGGTGACGCGCTGGCCGTCGACGAACGACGCCTTCTGCCCGACCTTGTCGAGCATGGTCGTGATCTGCTTGCCGCCGCCGTGGACGACGACGAGGTCGATGCCGACCCAGTCGAGGAGGATGAGGTCCTCGGCGAAGCGCCGGCGCAGGGCCGGATCCTCGAGCGCGGCGCCGCCGATCTTGACGACGACGGTCTTGCCGCGGAACTCCGAGATGTAGGGGAGCGCCTCGACCAGGACGCGGGCCTTGGCGATCAGCTCTTCCACCGGGAATTGGTACCACAGGCGGTCCCGTGCCCGTGCCCGTGCCCGTGCCCGTGCCCGATCTGGTTCGTGCTGAACCGCCTACAGCACGTACCTGGCCAGGTCGTCGTCGGCGGCGACCGCTCCCAGCCGCTCCTGCACGTACCCGCGGGTGATCGGGATGGTCTGCGCGCCGATGTCGGGCGCGTTGTAGAGCAGGTCGTCGAGCAGGCGCTCGAGCACGGTGTGCAGGCGGCGCGCGCCGATGTTGGCGGTGCGCGCGTTGACGTCGGCGGCGATGCGCGCGAGCTCGTGCACCGCCTCGTCGGTCCACTGGATCGTGATGCCCTCGGTCGCGAGGAGCGCCGCGTACTGCGCGGTGAGCGCGTTCCTCGGCTCGGTGAGGATGCGGACGAAGTCGTCGGCGGTGAGCGGCTCGAGCTCGACGCGGATCGGGAAGCGGCCCTGGAGCTCGGGGATGAGGTCCGACGGCTTCGCCATGTGGAACGCGCCGGCGGCGATGAAGAGGACGTGGTCGGTCTTCACCGGCCCGTACTTGGTGGTGACCGTCGAGCCCTCGACGATCGGCAGGAGGTCGCGCTGCACGCCCTGGCGCGAGACGTCGGCGCCGTGGCGCTCGGACGGCGATGCGATCTTGTCGATCTCGTCCAGGAACACGATGCCGTGGTGCTCGGCGCGGATGACGGCCTCGCGGGTGAGGCGGTCCTTGTCGACGAGCTTGTCGACCTCCTCCTCGGTGAGCGCGTTCCACGCGTCGGGCACCTTTAGGCGCTGGCGCCGTGTGCGGCGGCCCAGGCCGCCGAACATGTCCTTCAGGTTGCCCATCATCTCGTCGAGGCCCTGCCCGCCCGCGCCCGAGAGGACGTTGAGGAACGGCGCGCCGTCGTCGGCGATGTCGACCTCGACCTCGCGGTCGTCGAGGCGGCCGTCGCGCAGCATCGCGCGCAGCTTGTCGCGCGTGGCGGCGT
>JAIOII010000424.1 GCA_019912685.1 Kofleriaceae bacterium | reverse complement strand
GTGGCGCCCCCTCATCCTTCGCCGTGGCCGGCGCCTGCGCGCCGGTAAGCTCGAATAGCGGCTGCTGCTTCATGCAGCCAGCTGATCAGACCCCGTTCCGGATGTCGATCGCCCCGCCGCCAAATGATCACGCCCTCTCAGAGCTCCTCAGGATCGGGAGCGGGCACCTCGCCCATCGCCACCGGGCGCGAACGAAGGATGATGGCCTGGGCCTTCAGCTTCTTCTCGCCCAGCTCGATGTGGCCCTTGGCCTGCGGGCTCGCCTCGAACCAGATCGACTCGAGATCGGCGCGGCCGAGCTTCTCGTGCCACTTCTCCTGCCGCACGAGCCATCCCTCGACCACCGTGTCGAGGTTGACGCCGCGGGAGCGGAGATAGTCGAAGAGGCTCCACTGATCCTCGCCCGCGGCGCTCGTGCGCTGCGCCGGCGGGAGGTCCTGACGCTTGATGTACGCGACGAGCCGGTCGTCCATGTAGACGCGCACGCCGCCACGCAGCGGAGTGCCGAAGTACGGCACGCCCTCCTGCAGTTCGCCGTCGAGGACGAGACCGACGTTGCGCTCGAGCACCGGCGGCGTCTTCTCGACATAGATGATCACCGACGCGATCTTGTCGGGCGACTTCCCGTTGCCGAAATTCTCGGGGACCTCGGGGATCGCCTTGCCGGAGACGCTGCCGCCGAAGCGGAACAGAAAGTCTTCGCCCTTCTTCGAGCGCAGGTCCTTTCCGGTCGCGACGATCGTGTTGGCGAACTTCGGGCCGTAGACATGGATCTCCTTGACCTTCGCCAGGTCGACGCCGACCCCCTCGACGAGATCCCGGAAGCGGTAGCGGCGCTCCTTGGCCCACCGCCAGCCGGTGTCGTTGGTCCCGTAGCGCTTGGGCGCCGACGCCTTGACCTTCACCCAGACCGGCTTCACCGACATCGGGAGCTCTGCCCACGCCAGCAGACCGACGAACTTGCCGTCGACGTAGATGCCGGTGTCGCGCCATCGATCCGCGCCGGACTTGAACTCCGCCGGGATGTACTCTTCCTTGTCGTAGTCCTCGTCGGACGAGAGCTGCTTCTTCGCTTGCGCGCTGCCCGACGCCGGCGCCGGCGCCGGCGCGGCGCTCGCCTGCGCCGGCGCACCGTGCGAATCCTTGTCCCCGCAACCAGCGGCACCGAAGGCGAGAATCGCGAAGCACACGAACGCACGTAGATGGAGCATCCCCATGGTCTCCTGCACATCGTATGCGCACGTGGACGGCTGCGGCAATGCACGCTTAGCTCGCGACGGCGCTCCCCACCCCGGGTGCACGCACCCCATCTCATCCCCGCAACACATCGGTCGAAAGGCCCTGGTACACTGTGATCCAGAGGGTTTGGCCGTGGCACGTGCGTTGCTCGTGCTGGCCATCGCTGGGAGGAAACCATCCAATGCGAACGCCATCTTCGATTTTCGCCTCGTTCCTCGCGGTCGGATCCATCGCCGCGCTCTCCATCGGCTGCGATCCCGGCTCCGTCGACGACGGGCAGGTCGCCGACGAGATCGTCTGCTCGGCGTCCCTCACCATGGCCGGAACGTTTGCCGTCGGCACGCCCCAGCCCGCCGAGATCAGCGGATGCTGGCCGATCGGCACGTGGACCTTCACCGCGACCGTCGGCGAGCACGACTGCGCGAGCGTGCCGACGCCGCTGCCCGAGTACCAGTTCCGCGTCGACCGCGATCTGACGAGTGATGATCCCGACTTCTCGTGGCTCTACACGTACGTCACCGACCCGAACGACACCACGGTGGACCTCAGCGTGACGAGCGGTGGCGGCGGTCTGTGCGAAGGCATCGTCCTCCTCTACTCGGCCGACGGCAAGACCGTGTGGAACATGCATCCGGCGCTGCAGGCGGACAACACGCTGAACGGCACGGGTGACTACGAGGTCCACACCGTCAGCCAGGTGCCGTCCTCGGAACCCGAATGAAGTGGCTCGCGCTCACCGCGGCGGTCGTCGCCGTTGCCTTGCTGCTCTTGTGGCGGGAGGTTCGCTCGTCCGGCGCGTCGCCGGCGGTTGCGGTCGCGCCGACCGCAGCGCCCGCGGTGCCGATCGCGCGCGCGTCGGCCGACGTCGTCCCGGCCCGCATCGCCGAGCCCGTCGATGACGACGAGCCGCTTCCTCCGCACGTGCTGCCCGCTGGCGTGATGGCGCCCGAATACGATCCCGGCCCGATCAAGAAGTTCAGCGAGCCCTTCTGGGAGCGCGTCGACGAGACCTACTCGCGCCGGCTCCTCGGCTTCGCCGCCGACTGCTACAAGGGCGGCAAGGAGCGCAAGCAAAAGCTGAAGGTCGCCTTCCGCTTCAACATCACGGGCGGCAAGGTGTCGGTGACCGACGTGCGCCCGGTCGAGAGCACCCTCGACGATCCCGCGCTCGAGGCCTGCATGCTGAAGGCGATTGCGAAGGCGACCTGGGACGACAAGAACATGCCCGACTGGACGTCATCCCCCGACGAGGAAGAGACCATCGTCGTCCGCATCTCGACGCTCAAGCGCTTCGGTCCCGAGACGGACTGAGGGCGTCCCCGAGCGTCGCGCCGTGGTAAGCCTTGGCCGCCATGAGTGAAGCTGTCCGCGGCAAGGACTTCCTGCGCACCATCGTCGACGAGGACCTGGCGGCCGGGCGCCACCAGCACATCGCGACGCGCTTCCCGCCCGAGCCCAACGGCTACCTCCACATCGGCCACGCCAAGGCCATCTGCGTCGACTTCGGCATCGCCCAGGAGTACGGCGGCACCTGCAACCTGCGCTTCGACGACACCAACCCGACCAAGGAAGAGGTCGAGTACGTCGAGTCGATCGAGCGCGACGTCCGCTGGCTCGGCTTCGAGCCGTCGCGCGTGCTCTACGCCTCGGACTACTTCGAGGAGATGTACCAGCTCGCGGTCCGGCTCATCGAGAAGGGCCTCGCCTACGTCGACGACCTCGATGACGAGCAGATCAAGGCGTACCGCGGCACCCTGACCGAGCCGGGGCGGCCGGGGCCGTACCGCGACCGCACCGTGGCGCAGAACCTCGAGCGCTTCGCCGCGATGCGCGCCGGCTCGCTGCCCGACGGCGCGTGCGTCCTGCGCGCGAAGCTCGACCTCGCCGCGTCCAACATGAAGATGCGCGATCCGCTGCTCTACCGGATCCGGCACGCGCACCACCACCGCACGGGCGACGCCTGGTGCATCTACCCGATGTACGACTACGCGCACCCCCTGTCGGACGCGTTCGAGGGCATCAGCCACTCGCTCTGCACGCTCGAGTTCGAGAACAACCGCGAGCTCTACGACTGGGTGATCGAGGCGACGGAGGTGAAGCCCCTGCCCCACCTCGTCGAGGGCCGGCCGGTCGGCGGGCCGCCGCGGCAGTACGAGTTCGCGCGCCTGGTGCTCGACTACACGATGATGTCCAAGCGCAAGCTGCTCAAGCTCGTGCAGGACGGCATCGTCCACGGGTGGGACGACCCGCGCATGCCGACGCTCGCCGGCATGCGGCGCCGCGGCTTCACGCCCGAGGCCATCCGCGCGTTCTGCGACCTCATCGGCGTCGCCAAGAACAACTCGACGGTCGACGTCGGCAAGCTCGAGTACGCCGTGCGCGACGACCTCAACAAGCGCGCGCCCCGTGTGCTCGGGGTCCTGCGGCCGCTCAAGGTCGTGCTGGACGGCGGCGGCGCGGCCGACCTCCCCGACACGCCCGACACGATCGACGCCCCGCTCTTCCCCGAGGACCTCGATCCCAGCCGCGAGCGCGGCTCGCGCGCCCTCCCCTTCGATAAGGAGATCTATATCGACCGGGAGGACTTCGCCGAGGTGCCGCCGCCCAAGTACACGCGGCTCGCGCCCGGGCGCGTGGTGCGCCTGCGCTACGCCGGCTGCATCCGCTGCGACGAGGTCGTGAAGGACGGAAGCGGCGCGGTGACCGAGCTGCGCTGCACGCTCGTGCCCGGCACGATGGGCGGCGCCAACCCGGAGAACGAGAAGGTGTGGGGCGTCCTGCACTGGGTCTCGGCGGCGCGCGGCGTCCCCTGCGAGGTGCGGCTCTACGACCGCCTCTTCAACGCGGCCAGGCCCGACGCGACCGACGACGTGCGGTCCGTGCTCAACCCGAAGTCGCTCGAGGTCGTGGCCGGCGCGGTGGTCGAGCCGCACGTCGCCGCCCTGCCCGCGGGCGCGCGCTTCCAGCTCGAGCGCGTCGGCTACTTCGTCGCCGACAGCGTCGACTCCAGGCCGGGCGCGCTCGTCCTCAACCGCGTCATCACGCTGCGTGACTCGTGGGAGGCCCGCAAGATCGTCGAGTCGCCGGGGAACGTGCCGGTCGACGTGCGGGAGACCATGCCCGGGACCAAGAGCGCCCGGTCGAAGACGCGGCCGGCCAGGAAGTCCGCGCCCGAGCAGCGGGCGATCGCGCGCGAGCGCGACGCCGTCCTCGCCGAGCGCTTCGCGACGTGGCCGGGTCTCGGGCTCGCGGCGGACGACGCCGACCTGCTCACCGGCGACCGCGCGACCAGCGACTTCTTCGCCGCCGCGCTCGCGCTCGAGCCGGGGCGCGCGGTCGCCGGTGAGCAGGTC
>JAIOII010000423.1 GCA_019912685.1 Kofleriaceae bacterium | reverse complement strand
GGTCTGCGCGAGTCTGCGCGGGTCTGCGCGGGTCTGCGCGCGTCGCGCTCGTGGCGGCGACTGACATGTCGAATCATCAGGCCCGAGGCCTCTCAGTCGAGGATGCCCTCGACGGACCCCTGGCCCTGCCGGACCAGGATGATCTCGTCGCCGTCGACCTCGAGGATCGTCGAGGGCTCTTCCTCGGTCGGCATGGCCTCGACCACGACGTCGAGGAAGCGCTCGAACGCGGCGAGGACCTCGTCGATGTCGCGGCACGGCTCGTGGGTCTCGGGGTTGATCGCGCTCGTGGTGAGCAGCGGCCGGCCGAGCGCGCTCACGATCGCCTGCGCGATCGGGTGGCTCGTCACGCGGATGCCGACGGTGCGCCGCTTGTGATCCATGAGCGCGCGCGGCACCTCGCGGCTCGCGGGCACGATGATCGTGTACGGACCGGGGAAGATGCGCTGCGCCAGGCGGAACGCGGTCTGGTTGAAGTGGCCGTACTGCGACGCCGTCGACAGATCGGGGCAGATGAGGGCGAGCCGGTGGTTCTTCGGCATGCCCCTGGCGCGGTGGATCTTCTCGATCGCGTCCTTGGCCTCGATCGCGCAGCCGAGCGCGTAGATCGAGTCGGTCGGATAGCCGGCGACACCGCCCGCGTGCAGGACCTCGACGATCTTGGCGATCTTGCGAGCCGGTGGCGTGCCCCACGGCTCGATGTGCAGGCGCAGCGGGCCGCTCATGGTCGTCTCATCAGTGGAAGCCGCCGGCGGTCACGTACTGCTCGATCGAGATCTGGCGGCTGGACGCAGGCTTCACCACCTTCACCTGCGCGAACCGCGTGCGCGCCAGGTCGACGAGCCGCTTCATGTCCGGCCCCTGGAAGAGCTTGCCGGCGAAGCGGCCGCCCGGCGCCAGCGTGGCGAACGCGATCTCGAGCGCACGCTCGAACAGCGCCTCGGAGCGGGCCTGGTCGAGGTGGCGGATCCCGGTCGTGTCGGGCGCCATGTCGCTCAGCACCACGTCGAAGTGGTCGAGGTCGCCGAGCAGGTCGGCGGGGACGACGGTGAACACGTCACCGACCATGAGGCGCGCGCCGGGGATGCCGGGGATCGCGACGCGGTCGATGCCGACCATGCGGCCGGCCTCGCCGATCCTGCCGCGCGCGTACTGCAGCCACGAGCCCGGCGCGCAGCCGAGATCGAGGACGCGGTCGCCCGGCCGGAAGAGCGCGACCGCCTTGTCGAGCTCCTCGAGCTTGAACACCGCGCGGGCCCGGAAGCCCGCGTCCTTTGCACGCTCGTGGAAGTGGTCCTTGCGGACGCGCTTGTCGCCGAGCTTGCTTCGCGCCCTCGCCAATGACGCCGATCAGCGGCCGGCAGCGGCCTTCTTCGACGCCTTGAGCGGGTTCTTGGAGCGGACCTCCTCCTTGCCCACGCCCTTGCGCTTGTACTGGCTGCGCGTCGCCGCCTTGGTCACGACGACGTAGCCGTTCTTGGCGCCCGGGACGGCGCCGCGGACGAGGATGCAGTTCTCCTCCTCGAGGACCTTCAGGACCTGGAGGTTCTGCACGGTGACCGCGTCGTCACCCATGTGACCCGCCATGCGCTTGCCCTTGTGGACGCGCTGCGGGGTGAGGCGGCAGCCGATCGATCCGCCGTGGCGGAAGTACTCGTGCGTGCCGTGGGTGCGGGTCATCCCCTTCATGCCGTGGCGCTTGATCACGCCCTGGAAGCCCTTGCCCTTGCTCTGGCCGGCCACGTCGACGGGGACGTTGTCGCCGCCGAAGATGTCCTTGGCGGTGAGGGTCTGGCCGACCTCGAACTTCTCGACCTCGGCGGCCGGGACGCGGAACTCGCGGATGACGCGGACCGGCTTGGTGTTCGACGCCTTGGCCTGACCCGCGGCGGCGCGGTTCACGAGGCGCGCCGGCTTCTCGCCGAAGCCGATGACGAGGGCGCTGTAGCCGTCCTTGTCCTCGGTGCGCTTGCCGACCACGACGTTCGGCCCGGTCAGGATCACCGTCACCGGCACGCGCTCGCCGTCGTCGGCGAACACCTGCGTCATGCCAATCTTCTGTCCGAGGAGCCCGAGCTGCGTGGCCATGATCATCCAGTCCTGTGAGGAAGGGCTGCCGTATATACCGGCGTGCCCCGGGGGTGTCAACCGGTAGGAAATCGGAAGATCCGCGCGGTGTTGGCGACGGTGGCGGCGGCGAGCTCGGCCAGCGGCACCCCGGCCTCGCGGGCGACGACCTCGGCGGTGTGGACCACGAAGGCGGGCTCGTTCCGCCGGCCGCGCATCGGCACGGGGGCGAGGTAGGGACAGTCGGTCTCGATCAGGATGCGATCGAGCGGAACCACGCGGACGGAATCGCGAATCGGCTGGGCGTTCCTGTACGTGACGATGCCGGAGAACGAGACGTGGAAGCCCATCGCGACGTACGCCGCGGCGTCCTCCGGCGTGCCGGTGAAGCAGTGGATGACGCCGCCGACCTCGGCGGCGCCGTGCTCGGCCAGGATCGCGCGCGACTCGGCGTGCGCGTCGCGGATGTGGCAGACGACCGGCTTGCCGACCTTCCGGGCGAGCGCGATGAAGCGGCGGAAGGCCTCGGCCTGCGTCTCGCGCGCCGAGTGGTCGTAGTAGAAGTCGAGCCCGGTCTCGCCGATCGCGACGACGCGCGGGTGGGTCGCGAGCCGCTCGTGCAGCGCCCACCAGTCGGGCGTCATCTTGTCGACGTCGTGCGGGTGCGTCGCGATCGTCGCGAACACGTCGGGATCGCGCTCGGCGAGGGCGACCGCGCGCTCGGCGCTGGAGGTGTCGCCGACGGCGCCGATGACGACGATGCGCTGCACGCCGGCGGCGCGGGCGCGGGCGAGGACGACCTCGCGATCGGCGTCGAACTCGGGCCCGTCGACGTGCGCGTGGCTGTCGGTGAACGCGATCATGGCAGGCGGGCCTCGATGGCCTTGACGGCCTTGTGGATGTCGTCGGCGAGCTCGCGGCCACGGCGACGGCCCGCGAGGGCCTGGAGCGGCGCGAGCGCCCACGCGC
>JAIOII010000422.1 GCA_019912685.1 Kofleriaceae bacterium | reverse complement strand
GACGCGCACAGCCGCCGCGTCTACCTCGACGACGAACGCGGCACGCGCGCGCCCGACGTCCCCGCGTACGACGACACCGTCGCCGAGGCCGTCATCCTGAGCGGCCTGCCCGCCGGCGGCAAGAGCACGTGGCTCGCCGCGCACCCCGAGCTCGCCGTCGTCTCGCTCGACGATCTGCGCGACGAGCTCGGCGTCGAGCACGGCGACGGCCAGGGCGCCGTCATCGCCGCCGCCCGCGACCGCGCCAGGGAGCACCTGCGCGCGGCGCGCCCGTTCGCGTGGAACGCGACCACGCTCACGCGCCCGTTCCGGCGCAGCCTCGTCGACCTCTGCACGAGCTACCGCTTCCGCGTCCGCATCGTCTACTGCGAGGTCGACGCCGCCGAGCAGCGGCGCCGCAACCGCGCGCGCCCCGAGGACCAGCGCGTGCCCGAGCGCGCGATCGACGCGATGCTCGCCCGCTGGACGGTGCCCACGCCCGACGAGGCGCACGCGGTCGACTACGTCGTCGACGGCGACGCCGCGCCCGGCGCGCTCGCCTGGCCACCCTGACCGCGCGTGATGTCGGCGATGACGCCGCGGATGAACGGCGCGCCGCGCAGGAACAGGCCGACCACCAGGCACAGGTGCCACAGGAACTGGAAGGCGAGGATCTGCGGCCCGCTCGCCCACGGATCGAACAGGAGGAGCCACGCCGCCTGCACCGGCCCCATCCCGCCGACGTTGACCGGCAAGGCGCCGATGACGAGCAAGACCGGCAGGAAGCTCGCCCACGCCGACAGCGGCACCGGCAGCCCGAACGCGCGCGACGCGAGCCAGCTCGCGAGGATGAGCATCCCGATCGTCCCGCCGCGCGCCATCACCGACGCGAGCCGGTTGAGCCGCGGGATCCGCCGCCACGGCTCGAACACCGGGCGCGCGTCCGTCGCCGGCTTCGGCACGAAGAGCAGGAGCGCCGACACGGCCGCGACGATCGGTGCGACGAGCTCGAGCTGCGCGCGGGACTCGTCCGGCAGGCCGTCTCCGCCGAGCCAGACCGCGGCGGACCCGATCACCGACACGGCGACCAGGTCGCACAGCGTGATCATCAGCACCGCGCCGCCCGACGTGCGCCAGCCGCAGCCGGCCACGCGGTGGATCCACAGCGCGAAGCCGCCGTAGTTGAGCGCCATGCCGAGCGCGTTCAGCATCGACAGGCCGGCCTTGCTCTTCATGAGGAAGCGGTAGCCGGGCGGGCGCGGCGCGAGCGGGCGCAGGAGCACGAAGTCGCCGGCGGTCGCGGTGAACCAGATGATGAGCGTCGTGCCGAGGGCCACGGGCACCATCGCGAGCGCGTTGCCCTTGTGCATCTCCTCGACGATGCGCCCGATCGGGTACTTCACCAGGATCGCCGTCACGACGGCGCCCGTGATCACCCACGGCGCGAGGCGGCGCACCCAGCGCAGGGCGGGCCGCTCGCTCGTGCCGGGCGCTGGCGCCACGTCGTCGCTCAAGGAGGACGAGCGTAGCGCAGCCGCGCACCGACGTCAGTTCGACGCGGGCTGGTCTTCCGGCGGCGTCGTGAACGCGGTCTTGCCGCACTCGCTGCCACGCGCGCCGGCGAGGAGGTCCTTGATCTCGGCGGGGCGCGGCGTGCGCATCTCCTTGCCGGCGTCGACGGCCTGCGCGACGAACGAGCCGAGGAGCTTGGGCTCCACCTGCTGGTACAGCTCGGGCGTCGCGAACGTGTCGACCGAGATCAGCCGACCCTCGAGCGCGAGCGCGACGCCGACGACGCGGTCGCGCTCGGGCACGGCGCGCAGCTGCACGAGCACGCGCTCGCGCCAGGCGCCGAGCTCGCCCTTGCGCTGCAGCGCGGCCGCCTGCTTGTAGGTGCTGGTGCTGTTGTGGATGCTGCGCTTGCGGTTGTAGGCGCGGACCTCTTCCCACACCGTCGACTGCGAGCCCTCGAGGACCTCGCGGCGGAGCTCGGCGTGCACCATCGCGTTGGCGCTCCGGAACGCGCGCGTCGGGCCGTCGTCGCGATCGGGCTCGACGCAGCGGACGGTGACGTCCTCACGCGCGCCCGGCGCGTACGCCAGGCTCTCGGCGAACGTGCGGTCCTGGTGACCGTCGAGCACGACCTCGCCGGCCATCACGCACAGGGTCGAGTCGCTCTTGTTGGCGACGCGGAGCTGGCCGTAGTCGGTCTCGGGCAGCTCGCGCACCGAGACGAGGCCGCGGCGCATGCCCTCGTCGAGCGTCAGGTACGTCTTCGAACGCACCGGGTTGTCGGCCGCGATCGGCACGACGACGAGCGCGCCGTCGCGGATCGGCGCGAGCGCCGTGAGCCCCGGGCCGACCGCGCGGTCGGCGAGCGGATCGACGTCCGGCGCGCGCGCGACGCGCTTCTCCACCTTCGGCGCCGGCGGCCCCTCCGCCTTCCGCGCCTCGCGCGACTCACCGCAGCCACTGCTTCCGGCGACCACCGCGGTCGCCAACCCCAGGCCGAGCACGAGACGACAGAGCCGGTTCATCGAAGGCCTCCTCGGATCCGGACAACGCACGAACAGGTGGGTTTCATCCACCCGCGGTGAAGATGCGCGATTTCGAGCGCGGGGCCAGTAAGGACTGTGTCGGCCCTTCGACTCGGACCTTCGGTCCTCGCTCGGGGCGAACGGGCTGTCACCGGCGCCGCCGGCCCTGCCCGTACTCGGCCATCTTCGCTCGGACCCTCAGTAATTCGTCGCGGTCGAGGATGTGGGGCTGGCCGAGCTGCGCGGCATGCCAGTACTGCGCGGCCAGGGTCTCGACCTCGGCGGCGAGGCGGAGCGCGGCGTCGAGCGTCTCGCCCAGGGCGACCATGCCGTGGTTCGCGAGCAGGCAGGCGTTGCCCCCGCCGAGCGCGCGCACGGCGGCGATGGCGAGGTCCGGGCTCCCGAACGTCGCGTAGTCCGCGCACGGGATCTCGTCGGAGCCGGCGAGCACGACCATGTAGTGGAGCGCCGGGATCGGGCGACGCAGGGTCGAGATGGTGGTGCAGTAGAGCGAGTGGGTGTGGACGATCGCGCCCACGTCCTTGCGCGCGGCGAGGATGTCGCGATGGAGGCGCCACTCCGTCGACGGCGCGCGCTGGCCGGGGCGCGACGTGCCGTCCATCCGCAGCTCGACTGCGTCGTCGGCGACCAGGCCGGCGTACGCCATCCCGGAGGGCGTGACCAGCATCCCGACCGGCGAGCGCACGCTGACGTTGCCCGACATGCCGGGCGTGAGCCCGAGCTCGCTCATGCGGCGCGCGGTGGCGACCAGGTCCTCGCGCAGCCGCAGCGTCACCGGCCGGCCTCCTCGGGGAACAGCGCGCGCAACCCCTCCGGCGACGCCGCCGCGATCCCGCGCTCGGTCACGAGGCCGGTCACGAGCCGGCGCGGCGTGACGTCGAACGCCGGGTTGGCGACCGCGCTGCCCTCGGGCACGATGGTCACGCCCGCGATCCGCCGCACCTCGTCGCCGCCGCGCTCCTCGATCGGGATGTCGCGCGGCTCGCGGGCGCCCCAGTCGATGCTCGGCGACGGCACGGCGGCGTAGAACGGCACGCCGTTGTCGTACGCCGCGAGCGCCTTCAGGTACGTGCCGATCTTGTTGGCGACGTCGCCGCCGCGCGTCGTGCGGTCCGTCCCGACGAGGCACAGATCCACCCTCCCCGCCTGCATCAGGAGGCCGCCGGCGTTGTCGGCGATCACCGTGTGCGGGACGCCGTGCTGCGCGAGCTCCCACGCCGTCAACATCCCCTGGTTGCGCGGCCGCGTCTCGTCGACCCACACGTGCACGGCCACGCCGGCCTCGTGCGCCTGGTAGATCGGCGCGAGCGCCGTGCCCCAGTCGACGGTGGCGAGCCAGCC
>JAIOII010000421.1 GCA_019912685.1 Kofleriaceae bacterium | reverse complement strand
CTCCCCGCAGTACTCCCCGCCTTCCTCTTCACCGCCGCCTGCGGCTTCGCGCCCGACGGTGGCGGCGACGGCCTGGCGACCCAGCTGCGCCAGCGCGCCTTCCTCGACGTGTCGCGCGACAGCGACGTCGCCGTGTCGGCGACCGCGCGCGGCGGCCAGAACCTCGACGTCAACCCCGGCGTGCTCGGCGGCCAGGCGGTGCTGCGCACGACGCAGGACGGCTGGCTGCTCGTCGAGGATCTCGAGATCCCGCTCGACGACGTGACCGTGCCGCCGGGCATGCTGTCCGACCGCCCGGTCGTGTTCACCGACATCTTCCTCCGGCTCGGCACGCAGCTCGCCGTCCAGCCGCTCGCGCCGCTCGACGAGGAGATGGTCTCGCTCGTCGGCTGGGGCGACGCCGACCTCCTCCTCGACTGGTCGATGCTCTCCTGGGACGGCGAGGATCACCTCCCGCTCGCCATGCGCCGGATCGCCGACGTGCCGTTCGCGGTCGCCGTCGAGATGGACGCCGCCGGCGACCTGCACGCGTCGATCACGGCGCGCGTCGACGGCGTCGTCGACGACCTCGGCGAGCTCGTCGTCCTGCGCGACCTCGCGGTCGACGTCGTCGGCTCGAACGCCGCGCCCGCGATCGAGTAGCGCCCGCGCGCTGGCTCGCGCGGTGCATTGCTCGAGCCCATGCGCATCCACCACCTGAACTGCATCTCGAGCTGTCCGCTCGGAGGCCGGCTCATGGACGGCCGCACGGAGTCGATCCTCCGGCGCGGCCACCTGACGTGTCACTGCCTCGCGCTCGAGACGGTCGCAGGCGTGGTCCTCGTCGACACCGGGTACGGCGTGCGCGACGTCGCCGACCCCGGATCGCGCCTCTCGCGCATGTTCCTCACGCTCCTGCGGCCCGACCTCCGGGTCGAGCTGACCGCGGTTCGCCAGCTCGCGCGGCTCGGCTTCCGACCCGAGGACGTGACGCACATCGTGCTCTCACACCTCGACTTCGACCACGCGGGCGGGCTCGACGACTTCCCGAACGCGACGGTCCACATGCTCGCCGCCGAGCGAGCTTCGGCCGAGGCGCAGTGGACGTGGCTCGATCGACAGCGCTACCGGCCGCAGCAGTGGACGAGGAGCCGCGCGCGCTGGCGCACGTACCCGTCGATGAGCGGCGAGCGCTTCCACGGCTTTGCCGGCGTGCGCGCGATGGTCGGGCTGCCGCCGGAGATCCTGCTGGTGCCGCTCGTCGGGCACACGCTGGGTCACGCCGGGGTCGCGATCGACACCGGCACCGGCTGGCTGCTCTACGCCGGCGACGCGTACTTCTTCCACGGCGAGCTGGAGCGCCGGCCGCACTGCACGCCCGGGCTCCGCCTGTACCAGTGGATGATGGAGAAGGATCGGGAGATGCGCCTCGCCAACCAGCGGCGCTTGCGCGACCTGGCGCTCGCCGCGTCCGACATCGACGTGTTCTGCGCGCATGACGTCGTCGAGTTCGAGCGCCTGGCGGGGCGGTCGGCCACGATCCCGGCGCACATGCTCTCCGCCCGTGGCGTGCGCGCAACGGACGTTGCGACGCCCGCGCACGCCGGCGTTCACTCGTGACGGAGGCCGTCGACGGGCCGCAGCGAGGCGGCCTTGAGCGCCGGGATGAGCGCGGCGCCGACGCAGAGCACCATCGTGACGATCGCGACGAGCACGACCTCGAGCGGGTGCACGCTGATCGGCAGCTTGTCGATGAGGTACACCTTGGGATCGAGCGGGTAGCCGTAGGCGCGGACGACGTAGCACGTCGAGATGCCGAGGCCGATGCCGATGACCGTGCCGACGGCGCCGATCGCGGTGCCGACCATCGCGAACACGAGGCCCAGGTCGAAGGAGCGCGCGCCCATCGACTTGAGCATCGCGATCTCGCGCTTCTTCTGGGTCACCATCATCACCATCGCCGAGATCACGTTCACCGTCGCGACCGCGATGATGAGGGTCAGGACGATGAGGAGCGCGATCTTCTGCATCGTCAGCGCCTTGAACAGGTTCTGGTTCAGCTCGTACCAGTCCTGCACCTGGAACGGCGGCTCGCCGAGCCGGCGCTTCAGCTTCCGGGCGATGTCATCGGCGCGGTCGACGTCCTTCACCTTGAGCTCGACGCCCATCACCTTGTCGCCGCGATCGAGGAGCGCCTGGGTCTCGGCGAGGCTCGTGTACATGAGGCGCCGGTCGTACTCGTCGAAGCCGCTGTAGAAGATACCGACGACGCGGAAGCGGCGCGTGCGCGGCGCGGCGGCGGTCGTGCGCCACGTCTCGAGGTCGACGTTCGACATCGGCACGACCACGGTGACGTCGTCGCCGGCCTTCAGGCGCAGCTTGCGGGCGAGCTCCTTGCCCAGGATGATCGGCGGCAGCTCGCCCTCGGCCGGCTGCTTCGCCAGGTCGTCGACCGAGCCCGCGACCATGTGCTTCTGCAGGTCGAGGACGCCGCGGACGCGGTCGGGGTCGACGCCCTTGATCGCGACGCCGGCGATGCGGCCCTTGCCGGTCGTCGCCAGCATCTCGACGAAGATGAAGGGCTGGACCGCGACGACGTCACTGTCGATCTTGCGCGCCGTGTCCATGACCTCGCGGTACTCGGCGAAGTCGGTCGAGCTCTTCATGATGATGACGTGCGCGTTGACGCCCAGGACCTTCTCGCGGAACTGATCCTGGAAGCCGCTCGTCACCGACAGGACGACGGTGAGCGCCGAGACCCCGAGCGAGACGCCGAACGTGGCGACGCTGGTCGGGACCGACATGAACGCGAGCAGCGTGAAGACCGCCGTCGAGAGCATGCCGAGCACGAACATGATGACGCCCACGGCGGAGCCGCCGCCGAGGAGCACGAGCATCCCGAGCCCGGCGCCGGCGACCATCAGCGACATGACGGCGCCGATCAACGTGCCGCGCTCGTGGCGGCCCACGTACAGGTAGCGAGTGGCGATCTGGCGCTCGTACGACACGGCGAAGCCCGGGACAGGGGTTCTATCAGGTTTGTGCGCGCCGTCGACGGATTTCCCAGCCGAGAAGGCCGAGCCCGATGATCGCCAGGGAGATGAGGGAGACGTAGGGCGCGTCGATCTGCTCGGCGTCGGCCGGGTTCACGGTGCGGCCGAGCATGGCGTAGGCGCGGCCGATGGCGAGCGACAGGCGGCCCTGGACGGTGAGGCCGAAGCTCGCGCCGAAGCCGATCATGAGGACCCAGACGCCGACGCGCGAGACCTTGCCGACCGCGCCCTTGTGGGCGACGGAGAAGTAGAAGTAGACGAGCGACGCGAGGAGCCCCAGCAGGAGCAGCACGTTCGAGAACACGCCGAACCAGTTGCGCTCGTCCGCGGCGGCGGCGGCGCGCGCGTCGAGGCCGACGATCTCGCCTCGCTCGCTCTCGAGGCCGGCCCGCTCGGCCGGGGTCAGGCTCGGGCGCGCGACCGCGTCGTCGACGCTCGCGAACGGCGCGCGCGCGCGCTCGGCGACCCACTTCTCGGCGATGAGCGGCGACATGCCGGGGAGCTTGGTCAGCGCCTCGGCGTCCGCGCGGTTGAGGTCGGTCTTGGTCGAGTCGAGCGACTGCGAGGCGAACCGGATCTGGGCGCCGAGCTCGGCCTGGGCGACGGCGTTCACCTGCAGGCCGGCGTAGAACGCGACCACGAACGCGAGCGGATACCGTCCGACCCAGTGGAAGCGGCGCGAGATCGCCTTGGTGAACAGCATGATCACGAGGACGATGGCGATGAAGCGCGCGGCGAGCGCGAGCCCCTCCTTCTCGCTCATCGCGTCGACCAGCTTGGGATCGATGTTGTCGTTGTACTGGAGGACGATCAGGTAGCCGATCGAGACGCCGATGAAGATGTGCTCGGCGAGCTTGTAGAAGGGGTTGTCCTTGTAGAGGAAGGACAGGATCGCGAAGGTGAGGAAGATCCCCAGCCAGTAGCCGACGACGTCGACGAAGGGGAGCGGCGTCACGCGCGGGCTCTCCGGGCGCCGTGGCGGCGGCGGTGCACGCGCCCGGCGAAGAAGATGACGTTGCCGAAGATGATGGCGAAGATGACGACGACGTTGCCGACGTTGAGCACGTCGGCGCCGGCGGTGCCCGAGCCCTTCTTGCCGACCAGGTACTCGTACCCGGCGGAGCCGGCCATGCCGCCGACGAGGCCGGCGAGCTGGCCGGTCTGGAAGTACGGCGACATGTCCGTGGTCGAGACCGCGGTGACCGCCGTGATCATGCGGAGCTTGTAGCGCTCGCCGACGAACTGGATGTACTCCTTGGCGCCGGGGAAGCCGGCGCTCACGAGGACGAGCAGATCGAAGTCCTCGAGCCGCTTGATGCCGTTCATCATCGGGATCTGGTCGAGCGGCGTGCCGTCGTTGGCCCGGCCGTCGAAGACCTTGCGCAGGTCCGAGCCCATCGCGGCGATCGTCGCGCCCTTGCCGTCGCGGAAGCCGAGGTACACGTAGTCGACGTTGGCCCGGTACGGACGATCGGGCAGGCCGCTGTAGCCCTCGGTGCCCGCGGGCGCGATCGCCTGATCGACGGTCTCGCGGATGAGGCGCTCGACGAGCGGCGGCGCCTGGTACCAGGTGGTGGCGATCGCGACGCGCGCCTCCTTGCGCTTCAGGTGCAGCATGACGGCGCGGTAGAACGGCTCGATCTCGGGCGTCGACGCCGGATCGAAGTCCATCGAGACGAAGACGCGCGCGCCCTGGGGCAGCGACTCGACGGCGTTGAACGCCGCCTTGGTCATCGGGTCGGGCTTGGCCGGCAGGTTGAGCGGGAAGAAGAGCGGCAGGACGACGGCGAACGCCATCGCGAGGAAGATCCAGCGCCGGTCGAACGACTGCATGCGCTCGGTCCAGTGCAGCGGCCGCTGGTCGTCTCGTGTGGATCCGGGGGCAGCCATCAGTCACTCCCCAGGTGCGAGCGCTCGATGCCGACGATCACGCGCAGGCCGGTCGCGATCGCGCCGATCGCCGCGCCCATCATGATCGCGCGCCGGCCGGCGTTGTTCGGGATGTCGATGAGCCATTGCGCGAAGTCGGGGAACACGTCCGAGATCGAGCGGCCGAGCGGCGCGCGGCCGAGCATGACGAGGATCGCGGCGAGGAGCAGGAGCGCCGCCTCCGCGTTGCGGGCGCGGAACGCGCGGAACGCCGCCGACGCGACGAAGAACGCGAGCAGCGCGAACATCGTCGAGTTGCACGGATCGAACACGTGGTCGTAGATCCAGACGAAGACGCGGCCGTCGCGCCCCCACGTCATCGGTGGATCGCCCTTCACCTCGACGACCTGGCCGGCGGCGACGTTCACCTTGGCCGAGAGCGCGCGGAACCCCGCCATGCGGCGCGAGAGCACGACCTCGACCTCCCCGGCCGGGACGTCGACCGCGAGCGCCTTGCCGTCCGTGCGGGCGGGCGCGTTCACCGCGCCGACGCGCACCATGACGTCGTCGGGCGCGGCGACCACGATGCGACCGCCGCCGCCCGCGACCTCGCCGCCGACCACCGCGTGCGTGAGCCTGGCCTCCTCGGCGTCGCCCAGCTTGTGCCACGGCAGGCCGACGAGGAGCATCATCGCGGCGCTCGCGAGCAGGATCACCTTGTACTGCCAGTCCGCCTCGCGCCGGCGGATCTTGGGCCACGTGACCTGGAGGATGTTGACGCCGCCGAGGATGAAGGCGGCGGCGGTGAGCACGGCGGCCCAGGCCTGGAACTCGTCGGTGGTCGCGCGCACGCGCCAGTGCGGGATGTAGAACTCGAGCAGGCCGTAGACGCCGAAGATCACGCCGAGGACGATCGGCAACGTCTTCTTCACGGGAACACCGCCGTTCCGAGCTGATAGATGGAGGCGGTGGCGAGCGCGGCGCCAGCGACGATGAAGAGCATCGAGGCGAGCTTGAAGCGGTCACCGGCCTTCAGGTTGGCGAGGAGCGTCGGCTCGCGCGAGAGGTACGCCGAGGTCGCGTACATCTCCTCGCCGATGAGGCAGTAGTCGCAGGCGGCGACGAAGAACGGCAGCTGCGCCAGCTCGGCGGTGCCGGCGATCTGGACGGCGCCGGTGAGGAAGCCGGTCTCGGCGAGGAGCAGCGACTCGCCGAAGAACTTGCCGAAGTAGATGTTGGTCGCCGGCCGGTCGCGGAGGATGAGGCCGTTCACGCCGGCGGCGAACGCGAACTGCTCCGCCGTGATGAACATGACGTTCTCGGGGCGGTGCGCGTCCATGCGGCCGGCGTTGGCGTAGCCCTGGCGCACGATCTCCTCGGCGACGACCATCGTCATCGGGTAGTAGTTCGCGACCTTGATCTCGGTGTCGTAGTTGGCGGTCAGCTCGGCGACGTGGCCGAGGATGAGGAGCGACGCCAGGGTCTGGATGTCCTGGATCTCCTCGAGGCCGGTGACGTAGAGGACCGGGCGGCCCATCTCGGTCGAGCGGCCGACGGCGTCCTCGATCGCGTCGACGCCGGGCATGCGGCGGATGTAGATGTCCTTCGGGCTCCGGCGCGCCCTGGGGATGTAGTACGCGATGAGCCCGGCGATGAGGACGACGATGCCGAGGATGCCGAGCCGCTTCGCGTGGAACCACGCGGCCTCGGGCACCGCCGGAGCGGAGATCATCGGCGGCGACGCGGCGAGGAACGTGCCGTCCTCGTCGCGACGGACCTCGAACGCCGCGTAGACGTAGCGGCCCGACGGCGACACCTCGTCGACGAGCGCGACCTCGCCGCCCTCGAGCAGCGCCGCGACGGTCCAGTCGCCGAGCTTGCTCTTCGCGGCGAGCGCCGAGGTCGGCCCGATCACGGGCGGGGCGGCGCTCTCCGCCGTGGCCGCGTCCGCCATGCGACGGACGATGACCGTCGCGACCCCCGCCTTCGGATCCTTGTTCGCGTCGGTCCGCGCGAACGTGACCGAGATGTGGCGGCCGTCGTCGTTGTCGGGCGCCTTCGCCTCGAGCCTGGTGACCGGCTCGACCGGCTGCGCGACCGCGCTCGCCACCGAGACCGCGAGGCCCACGACCGTCAACGCGAGCACCGCCCTCATCGCTCGATCACCTCCACGTTCGCCCGCGGCACGCGGATGACCTCGCCGCCGCCGAGGTCGACGTCGAGGACGCGCACCTTCGTCTCCGACGGCATCGTCGCCAGCTCGACGGGGAGCGCCGCGACCGTGCCGATGCGCCCGAAGTACGGCGCGCGGATGCAGCGGACCGGCGCGCCGACCTCGAGCCCGCCGGCGGCGCTCTCCTCGGCTGCCGCCGCGCTCGCGCCCGGCACCACGACCTCGGGGCGGATGACGCCGGCGCGGATCTGCGTCGCGCCGCAGACCGACGCCATCTTGCCGGCGAGGCTGGCGAGCAGCTCGTAGGTCGCCTTCGCCATGGCGATGTCGCCGAAGCCCTCGGTGACGACCAGCGTCGTCGGCAGGCCCTCGGTGCCGGTCACCGCGACGCCGACGTCGTAGCCGAGCAGCTCCTTCACGTCCTGGTACGCGAAGCCGCCGCACACGATCGCCGCCACGCGCAGCTCCATCGCCTGCTTCATCGCCGCGAGCGTCGTGCGCCCGCCGCCGAGGACGACCTTGCCGGTGTGCGCCGTCGTGAGATCCGCCACGTCGAGGACGTGGTCGGGCGACGGCGCGACCACGACCAGCGGCGCGTTGACCTCGCCGGAGAGCCCGAAGATGCCCTGGACGAGCGCCGCCTCGGTCTCGACCACGACGCCCTCGCCCGCCAGGATCTCGACGACCGTGCCGTCGACGTACGCCTTCACCTCGACCGGCACCGGCGGCTCGCGCAGGACCGCCTGCCCCGTCACCTCCGACACCGACTCGAGCGTCCCCTCGATCGGCGACATCACGCGGGTCTTGAAGTAGCCGAAGAAGCCCTTGCTCTCCGCGATGACCGCGCCCTTCTCCAGCGCCTCGCCCGGCCGGATGCGCAGCTGCGCCGCGACCTCGTCGGGCATCGCGCCGAGCGCCGTCGCCAGGTTCTTGAGGTGCACCTTGCCGGGGAGCTCGGTGCGCGCCACGACGTCGCCGCTCTGCACCTTGTCGCCGACCTGGCGCAGCACCTGCCCGGGCAAGGGGAGCCGTCGCGTCTTGCGCACCATCGCGTGGCGCGTGACGGTGAGGCCGGGCGTGTAGGCGTCCCCCATGAGCTGCTCGGCGCATCATACGCATCACGGCGACTTCTGGAATAGGATGCGCCCGTGGATCGCTTCGACGTGATCGTCCTCGGCGGCGGCCTCCTCGGTTCGAGCGTCGCCATGCACCTGGCCCAGCGCGGGGTGAAGTCGATCGCCGTCCTCGACGTCGACCTCGGCGGCCGCTACTCGAGCTCCGAGCTCAACGCCGGCGGCGTGCGCGCGACCTGGCGATCGGAGATGAACGTCGCCTTGTCGCTCGCGTCGATCGAGTTCTACGAGAGCGTCCGCGACGAGGTCGGCTTCGATCAGAAGGGCTACCTCTGGCTGTACGACGACGAGCGCTGGTCGGCCGCGTGTGACGCCATCAAGTGGCAGAACCAGCACGGCCTGGGCGTGCGCGCGCTCACCCCCGACCAGGTGCAGCAGCACTGCCCGCTGCTCGATCAGCTCGACGGCGTGGCCGGCGCGACGTTCTCGCCGCGCGATGGGCTGCTCAACCCCAACCTCGTGAAGGAGCTCTACCGGGCGCGGGCGCGGGCGGCGGCGGGCGGCGGGGTGCGCTTCGAGAACTATTCGTACGTCGTCGCCGTCGACCCCGAGCCCGACAAGGTCACGGTGCGCGCCCTCAAGTTCCAGGAGTTCTCGCCCGCCGGCGATCAGGCGATCAAGGCGATCCTCTGCGACGCGATGCCGCCCGACGAGGCGGCGGCCGTGAAGCTCACCGCCGACATGGTCGTGAACTGCACCGGCGCCTGGGCCCGGCGCACGGCGCCGCTCTACGGCCACGTCGTGCCGGTGCGGCCGGTGCGGCGGCAGATCGCGATCGCGCACGCGCGCGACGTCGACCTCCGGCCCTACGGCATGTTCGTCGACACGAGCGGGGTCTACTTCCACCGCGAGTCGACACACATCCTCGCCGGCTTCGCCGATCCCGACGAGCCCGACGAGTACCGCTTCAAGTACGACGGCGAGCGCTGGTTCGAGGAGACGATCTGGCCGGCGCTCGCGTCGCGCATCTCGCGCTGCGGGCAGATGAAGCACCGCTCGGGCTGGAGCGGCCTCTACGAGTACACGCCCGACCTGTGCGGCGTGCTCGGCTTCGCGCCGGGCCACGACCGCGTCGTCGAGGCGTTCGCGTTCACCGGCCGCGGCGCGATGCAGTCGTGGGCGGCCGGCCGCGCCGCCGCCGAGCTCGTCACCGCGCGCCGCTACGAGACGATCGACTGCACGCCCCTCCGGCCGACCCGCTTCGCGGACGGCGAGCTCGTGCAGGAGTCGCTGTCGATCTGAGCGTCAGCAGCCGGCGAACACGTAGCCGGCGGCGCCCTGGGTGACGAGGTCGCGGTCGCGCAGCACGATCGAGAGGTCCGGGAATCCGCTGCAGCCCGCGTCGAAGTCGGCCTGCCGGTACTCGATCACGATCACGTGGTCGCCGTACGCGCCGGTGTAGACGTCGCACTCGTCGTAGCGATTGCACTCCTCGGCGACGACGAAGTCGGTCGCCATGTCGGCCTTGCGCCCGACGAGCTCGGCGGAGTTCTTCTGGGCGACGGCGAGCTCGCGCGCGTGCGCGCTGTCGGCGAAGAGGCGCATCGCGGCGACCGCGTCCTCCTCGGTGAGCAGGCCCTGGGAGCGCGAGAACGAGTCGAGGTTGTCGATCTCGATCGCCGCGTAGCCGGCGACGCCGCAGCCGGCGATCCACTCGTCGACGATGGCCGCGACGGCCTGGCGCTTCGCGGGCGTCGACACGTCGATCAGCATCTCGTCCCAGTCGGCGTCGATCACCGGCTGCCCCTGCGCGTCGCGGAGGATGAGCTCCGGGTGCTGCGCCGTCCAGAACGCCTCCTCGTCGGGCTGGATCTGGAAGCCGTTCACGTAGCAGATGTTGTAGACGCCCTCGGCGCGCGCGGCCGTGCGGTCGCGCGACACGATCGTGACGCCTGCCGGAGGCGGGTACGCGCCG
>JAIOII010000420.1 GCA_019912685.1 Kofleriaceae bacterium | reverse complement strand
CTGCCCGACAAGATCACCAAGGCGCTCGCGTCGGACACGACGGCGTACGAGGTGAAGCCCATCGGCGACACGAGCCTCGCGATCCGCCCGCTGAAGCAGGACGCGAAGCCGGCGAACCTCGCGCTCGCCACGCAGAGCATCAAGGTGTCGGTCGTGTTGCGCGTCGGCAAGAGCCGGGACGAGGCACTCACCCAGGTGACGTTCAAGCGGGCAGACGTCGAGGCCGAGCTCCAGCGGCGCCTCGAGGAGGCCGTGAAGAAGCGGACTGCCGAGCTCGAGGAGAAGATCGCCGAGATGCAGAAGACGATGGATGCCGAGCTACCCAAGGTGGCGGACGGGCTCATCGCCGCCCGGCTCCTCCAGCGGCGCGAGGTGCGGAAGCTCGGCGCCATCGAGCGCAACAACGACAACGTCGTCGTCGAGGCGACCGACGTCTTCTTCCTCGGCGAGGACGCGTACGTGGTCTTCCAGATCGAGAACCGCAACAAGTCGCCCTATCGCCTCGCGACGGCGCAGGTCATGGACGGTGCGGCCGACCGTGCTGGCGTCGTGCGCTTCGTCAGCGACGCCGCTGAAGCAGCGGGCAAGGGCGTGATCGGCGTCGTACGTCCGGGCGGCAAGGGCTCGGGGGTGGTCGTCGTCCGACGCTCCGGTGACCTGCTCGGAAAGAAGCTCGACCTCGTCGTTGCCGAGCCCGGTGGCCGGGGCAAGGTCGTGGTGGATCGGATCGTGCTGCGATGAGGACGCTCCTCTTTGCTGCGCTCGTGGTGCTCGGAGCCGCGACGGCCTCGACCGCGCACGCCGATCGGCGCGAGACCTCGCTGCACGCGCACATGATCGGTGGGCTCGCGACGGTCGCCGACGAGGACGCGAGCGAGAGCGGCAGCGCAGCCCTGGGCGGACTCGCGGTGCGCGCGAGCTACGCGACGCACAACAGCTTTCAATACGACGTGTCGCTCTCGCTCCTGGCGACCGGCGGCGCTGCGTTTCCATCGACGACGTTCATGCCGCCCGGTCGGCCGACGGTGACGGGGCGGTACTCGATCGCCAGCCAGGTGACGCGCCTCGACGGTGGCGTGACCCTGCGTCTGGGCGTGGCGTGGATCCCGACGGTACGGCTAGCGGTCGGTGGGCAGGCGCGACGTCGTGGCGGCCCGGTAGTGGACGCGAGCGCCGGCGAGGTGACCGGCGAAGATCAGCTCGGCCGCGGCAGCGAGCTCAGCTTCGATCTCGTGGGCACCGGTACGATCGGACTCGACCATCGCATCAACAGGCGACTGCTCGTCGGTGCCGCGGCGGGTGCAGGCATGGCGGTGCCGCTCGGCGGAGAGGCCTTTCGCACGATCGAGGTGACCGTTCATGCCGCCTGGTACTGGTATCGCCGCTGAGTCCGCGCGCAAGCAGTGGACCGAGGCGGCGCTCGTCGCGGAGCTCCGTCAGCTCCACGCGCGTGGGATCCGCATCACGAGCAGGGACCTCCTCTCTGCGGGGGAGTCGAAGGTACTGGGCGCGATCGCGCGCCTGCTCGGATCCATCGAGCGCGCCCGCGAGCTCGCCAGGCTGCCGGAGCTCGTCGTTCAGCGACCGAGCACGCCAGCGCGCTGGAGCACGGCGAAGGTGCTGCACGAGATCCGGCGGCGCCACATCGCGGGGCTGTCGCTCGCGTCATCGCGCGTGCCGCCGAACCTGCGTGATGCAGCGATCACGTGGTCCGGAAGCTGGCAGCGGGCGATCGAGGACGCCGGGCTGGACTACGCGGCGACGAGGGTGAAGCCGCTGGCACGAACGAAGCGCCAGGTCGGCAAGGAGCTGCGCGAGCTGGCGCGGAAGGAACCGACGATGTCGCGGGCTCGGCTTCGCACGCACGAGGTGGGCGTCGCCGCGATCCGTCGCTACGGCTCGCTCGACCAGGCGCTGGAGGCAGCGGGGATCACCGCCTGGCCTCGCCGCCGGCGACGCGATTCCGGTGCGCCGCGCGTAGCGAGGCTACGACCGCCGGAGGAGCGCCGCACCCTGTCGCGCGCCGAGACCGAGAAGGCCTTGCGCCGCCGTGATGCCGAGGGGCGCTCGGTCGCAGAGTCGGCGATGCAGCGCGACGATCCGGATCTGATGAATGCGATCCGTCGTCACTTCGGCAGCATCAATGTCGCGCGCGAAGCAATCGGCCTCGCGCCGCACTACCAGCGGTGGACCGTCGAGCGCGTGACCAC
>JAIOII010000419.1 GCA_019912685.1 Kofleriaceae bacterium | reverse complement strand
GGCGAGGTGCCGTGCGACGTGATCGTCCTGCTCGCACGCGACGAGGTGAGCGAGCTCGCGACGTTCGCGCGGCCGATCACCGACTTCGTGCTCGAGCCGCTGCGCGCCGGCGAGGTCGCGCTGCGCGTGGCGCAGGTCGGCGCGCTCGATCCCAAGCCGCTGCGCGAGCGCCAGCGCGTGCTCAGCCTCGCCGTCGAGGCGTCGAGCGACGTCATCGAGATGACCGATCCGCGCGCCCGCTTCCTCTACGTCAACCCGGCGTACGAGCGCGCGCTCGGCTTCTCGCCCGCCGAGGTCCTCGGCAAGACGCCGGCGCAGCTCGTGCGCAGCGACGCGCACTCGCCCGAGTTCTGGAAGGAGCTCGACGAGACGCTGTCGAGCGGACACACCTGGCGCGGCACGCTGATCTCGCGCGGCCGCGACGGCCGCTACGTGCACTTCGACACCGTGCTCACCCCGGTCGCCGACCGGACGGGCCGCATCACGCACCACCTCGGCGTCAAGCGCGACGTCTCCGAGGAGCTGGCGCGCCAGGAGGCGCTGCTCGAGGCCAACCGCGCGCTCGAGCAGGCGCGCGACGTCGCCGTCTCGGCGAGCCGCGCCAAGAGCGAGTTCCTCGCCAACATGAGCCACGAGCTGCGCACGCCGCTCAACGCGATCATCGGCTACAGCGAGATGCTGATGGAGGACGCGGCGCCGGGCGAGCAGGTGCACCATGACCTGCAGCGCATCCGCAACGCCGGCACCCACCTGCTCACGCTCATCAACGACGTGCTTGACATCTCGAAGATCGAGGCGGACAAGGTCGAGCTCGTGCCCGAGCGCTTCGCGCTCGCCGAGCTCGTCGCCGACGTGCAGGCGACGGTCGAGCCGCTGGCGCGGGCCAACGACAATCGCTTCGAGGTGCAGGCGGCCGACGAGCTCGGGCAGATCAACATGGACCGCACCCGGCTCCGGCAGATCCTGCTCAACCTGCTCGGCAACGCCTTCAAGTTCACGAAGCGCGGCACGGTGCGGCTCGCGGTGACGCGCGCGATGCGCCACGAGCGGCCGTGGATCGAGGTGAGGGTCGAGGACACGGGCATCGGCATCTCCGAGGCGCAGCAGAAGCGGCTGTTCCAGCCGTTCGTGCAGGCGGACTCGTCGACGACGCGCGAGTTCGGGGGCACGGGGCTCGGGCTCGCGATCTGCAAGCGCCTGGTCGAGCTGATGAGCGGCGAGATCGGGCTGGCGAGCGAGCTCGGCCACGGCTCGACGTTCACCGTGCGCCTGCCGGCCGACGAGGACGACGTGTCGGGCGAGTGGCGCGCGGCACGGCGCGCGGGCAGCCCGGTCGTCCTCCTGATCGACGACGACGCCGAGGCGCGCGAGCTGTCGCGGCGGACGCTGGCGCGGCGGGGCTTCACGGTCGTGTCGGCGGAGAGCGGCGCGCGCGGGCTGGAGCTGGCGTCGTCGGTCGCGCCCGACGCGATCGTGCTCGACGTGAAGATGCCGGGCATGAGCGGCTGGGAGGTGCTGTCGACGCTCAAGCTCACCGAGTCGACCGCCGCGATCCCGGTGATCATGATGACGGTGATGCACCAGAAGGAGGTCGGCCAGACGCTCGGGGCGGCCGACTACCTGATCAAGCCGATCGATCCCGACCGCCTGGTCGACACGCTGACGCGGCACACGCGGTCGAAGACGGCGCGCGTGCTCGTCGTCGAGGACGACGAGCCGACGCGCGACCTCATCCGCCGCACGCTCGAGCACCGCGGCAACTTCGTCGCCGAGGCCGACAACGGGCGCGTCGCGCTCGACCGCATCGACGAGGCGCGCCCCGACGTCGTGGTGCTCGATCTGATGATGCCGGTGCTCGACGGCTTCGGCTTCCTCCACGCGCTGCGCGCCGACCCGCGCTACGCGCAGCTGCCGGTGATCGTGACCACCGCGCGCACCCTCGACGAGGTCGAGCGCAGCGACCTGGCGCGCAACGCGCAGCGCGTGATCGAGAAGTCGGCGCACACGCGCCAGGAGCTGCTCGGCGTGATCGGCGACCAGATCACGGCGATCGTCGCGCGTCGCTGACCATGCCCGGACGCATCCTGCTCGTCGAGGACAACGAGATGAACCGCGACATGCTGTCGCGACGGCTCGAGAAGCGCGGCTTCACCGTGCTCTGCGTCGCCGACGGCGAGGCCGCGGTGGCGACGACGAAGCGCGAGCGGCCGCACCTCGTCGTCATGGACCTGAGCCTGCCGATCCTGGATGGCTGGGAGGCGACGCGGCGGATCAAGGCCGATCCCGAGACCCGCGCCATCCCGGTGCTCGTCCTCACGGCGCACGCGATGGAGGCGGATCGCGAGCGCGCGTTCGCGGCCGGCTGTGACGACTACGACACCAAGCCGGTCGAGCTGGCCCGGCTCGTCGACAAGATCGAGCGCCTGCTGGGTGCTACGATCTCCGGGTGAACCGAGACGACTTCCGCGAGGCGCTCCTGACGGTCATGGAGCGGAAGGTGCACTGGGCCTGGCCCGCGTTCACGAGCGGTCAGGTGGCGCGCGACAAGCTGCACGTGCACTTCGAGCAGGAGTACGCGACGTACGTCCGCGACTTCCCGGTGCTGCTCGGGCGCGCGTACGTGCAGTGCCCCGTGGCGGCGGCGCGGCGCGAGCTGGCCGAGAACCTCTACGAGGAGGAGACGGGCGCGCTCGTCGCCGGCAAGCCGCACCCCGAGCTGTTCCTCGAGTACCCGCGCGGGCTCGGGATGGACATGGCCCGCTTCGAGGGGCTCGTGCCGCTCATCCCCGAGGCGCGCGCGTGGCGCGACCTCCTCGACGCGCACACGCAGACGTGCGGCTGGGCGGTGGCGGCGGCGGTGACCACGATCTTCCTCGAGGGCACGGCGTACGAGCGCGGCGAGCTCGACCCGACCAAGCCCAGGCGCCCGGAGGCGCCCCTCGATCAGCACCCGCTCGTCGTGCACTACGGCCTGCCGCTCGACTCGCTCGCCCTGACCAGGGCGCACCGGAAGGTCGAGGGCAGCCACCGGGCGGCGGCGTGGCGCGTCATCCTCGATCACGCCGAGGCGGACGCGCGCGACGACATCCTGGCGGCGATGGAGGACCAGCTCGCGGCGTGGCTCGCGTACCGGGACGGCGTCGCGTTGATGTGCGGGATCGCCCGCGCCGCCTGAGCCGGCGCGGCCGCGAACGCATACAATGGCGTTTGCATGACCTCCCGGGGAATCGGCGCGCTCGCGCCCGCTGTCGTCACGTGCCTCTCGCTGTCACTCTCGCTCGCCGTGGCCGCATGCGGCGGCAAGGCCAAGCCGCCGCCGCCGCCGCCGGAGCCGGTGGTGAAGAAGGCGCCGCCGCCGCCGCCGCCGCCGGTCTGCGTGCCGCCGCTCGAGCCGGCGATGGTCGGCATGGCGACCGCCGATGACGGCGCCGCGTCGTTCTGCGTGAGCGACGGCGCCGAGCAGAGCGCGTGCTTCGCGGTCGACCTCGCGAGCAAGAAGTACGCGAAGCTCGACGAGCCGCCGGTCCCGCAGCACGCGACGCTCGCCGCGCCGGTGGCGCGCCTGGTGCCGTCGGCGACCGACGTGAAGGTGTGCACGGGCGAGGGCGACGACACCTGCAAGACGCTGAAGCCCAGGGTGCCGAAGGGTGCGACCGAGCCGATCGAGGCCGCGGTCGACGCGACCGGCGCGTGGGCCGTGCTGATGCTCGGCGACACCGGGCGAGGCCGGGGCGTCGCCGAGGTGTGGGACGTCGCGAAGGCCAGGAAGACGGCGACCATCAAGTACGCGAAGGGCGATCACAGGTGCGGCACCCCGCAGGTGCTGGGCGACGTCGTCTACATCAGCGCGAGCGTGTGCGCGGGCCCGGCGGCGAAGGGCGCACTCTACTCGACGAAGGGCAAGAAGCTCGCCGACGTCGGCGGCAAGGACTTCGGCACGTACGGCGCGTCGGCGGTGCAGGTGACGGCGACGCAGTGGGCGTTCCTCGAGGAGGGCGCGGGCGCGATCGCGCTGCAGGACGTGAAGTCCGGCAAGGTCGACAAGACGATCGACCTCCTCTCCCTCTGGGCCGGCGAAGGCGGCGGCGTCGAGCGCGGCGGCGGCAACCCCGGCGAGTCCGCGCTCGTGCGCGGCGGCGACGGCAAGCTCGTCGTCATCGCCGGCTCCCCCGTGGCCGGCACCGTCGGCGTCGTCGACCTCACCTCGGGCGACACCACCGTCATCCCGTCGCTCGCGTGCGAGGTCGAGGAGAAGCCCGCGACAGAGGCGCCGACCGGCGGCGCCACGGAGACCACCGAAGCCGTGGAGTGAGCCGCCTCAGCTCGCCGGTTCGGCCGCGAGGATCCGGTCGAGCGCGCGATCGAAGTCGGCGAGCGTCTCGATCGTCTCGAACGGGATCGCGCACTCGTACGCGTCTGCCTTCACGAAGACCACGAGCCCACCGAGGTCGAGCTCGCGCTCGGGATCCTGTGGCACGCGATCGACGAGTCGATCGCCTCGTGCGACGCGCACGAAGATCCAGCCATCACCCTCCGGCTCGAGCTCGTGTTCGACCATGATGAGTCGCTCGTGACCGTCCGGCGCGCGAACGCGGAAGCGCCACGAGCCCGAACGCGGATCGACCTGGGCACCCCGCGTCCGCAGGTGCGCCACGATGTCCTGGAAGCCGGGCAGCTCCTCGTCCATCCGGGCAGCATACCGGTGCGGGGGTGCGGTCACGTGTCTCGTCGGAACAATCCGCAGGCTGTCGCCCTGTACGCTCGAGCGCGATGCGAGCGCTCGCTCCAGGCTTCCTGCTCGGCTGTCTGTTGCTCGTCGCGTGTGGCCCGCGCACGGCGAGCCCTCTGCCGGCGGGTCCTTCCGCCGAGGCGCCGAAGGGCGCGCCGCGCGAGGGGACCGTCGACGGCGTCCATTACCTCGTCGCCGGCGAGGGCGCGCGGACGATCGTGCTCGTGCACGGCAACTACGACAGCCTCGGGACGTGGCACGAGCTCGCGCGCCGGCTCGTGCCCCACGCGCGCGTCGTCGCGCTCGACCTGCCCGGCTACGGCGCGAGCGAGAACCGGCTCGACGACTTCTCGCTCGGCGGGCTCGCGCTCGGCGTGCGCGCGGTCGTCGACGAGCTCGGGGCGAACGAGGTCGTGCTCGTCGGCAACTCGCTCGGCGGCGCCGTGGTCGCGCGCTTCGCGGCGTCGTGGCCCGAGCGGGTCGCCGGCGTCGTGCTCGAGGACGCCAACTTCGTCGACGAG
>JAIOII010000418.1 GCA_019912685.1 Kofleriaceae bacterium | reverse complement strand
GGCGTGGTCTGGTCGGCGTCGTTGGCGCCGCCGGCGTCGTCACTTCCGTCGTCGTCGCCCCCGGTCCCGCCCGCGGGGTGGAACCCGCAGCCACCGGCGGCGAGCACGAGCAGCAGGGTGACCAGCATCCGCATCGAACGTCGATTGTCACCCGGCCGGCCGGCGCCGGCGCCGAAAATAGTGAACCCCAGGACTGTACCCGGTCCCGGGGTTCGGACTGTGCGGAACCCCGCACAGGTGCCGGTTTCGCGCGCCAACGGCAGGTGTGATCGCTCGAGATCTTCGTGCCCGCGACTTGCCCTTAGTCAAAGCGAGCGCATGTGGAGCTCGCTACCGGAATCGAACCGGCATCTCGGGCCAAACGACCACGGAAGAGATGGTGCGCTCGGCGGTTTGAGCCTGGGAGATAGCTTCAGTTTGCGTCAACCGTCTCGACAGACCCCGCGAGGGGCCCGCGTCTACCATTTCGCCACGGGGCCATACGGTGGTCCCGGGAGGACTCGAACCTCCACGTCGTGACTGGCTGCTCCGGTGAGCTTGAGCCTGAGCTTCAGCTTGTCTCCCATTCGGGAATCAGGTTGCGAAGAGGTAGTCGAAGACCTCCTTGGCGAGCTTCTTGTCCGTCGCCTCGGCGGCGTTGGCCTGCTCGCGCGCGAACTTGACGGCGTTCGACAGCTTCTCGATGCGCGCGAGGAGCTGCTTCTTGCGCGGCGCCGGGATGGCGCCCGAGTACTTGATCGTCGTCCACTGGCCGGCGATGACGTCCTCGGTGATGAGCTGCGTCTGCGCCGGGTGGTGCTCGGTCGCGTCGTAGAGCACGATCGGCCGCTGCACCTTCTTGGTGCGCTGCGTCGCCGTCGGCTCGGTCTTGAACAGGCCGGTGCCGGGGTCGACGTTCCAGTCGCTGCCGGGATCGAGCTCGGTCATCTTCGCCACGAACGTCGACAGATCGTTCAGCTGCTTCTCGAGGAAGAGCAGGTGCGTGGCCGGCACGCCCTCGATGAGCGTGCGCCCGTCGATCACGACGTCGGCCTTGGCGTTGCAGTTCGCCCAGTCCTTGGTGGCCGTGATGTCGAAGAGCTCGGTCAACGAGCGCGCGACGCGGTCGAGGACCTCGCCGGCGTTGTGCTGCACCTTCTGGCTCTCGGACGGGTACGTCTCCCCGTCCTCGTCGCGCGCCTGGTACGACTTGTGGAAGCCGTTCATCAGCGCGGGCTTCTGCGTTGCCTGGTGCAGCTCCGTGAACTCCGCGTAGACGCGGGTCTTGATGCCCTTCTCGATCGCGAGAATCTGGTTCAACTTGGCCATACGGCGCGTTCCCCCGGCGGCCACCATGTCCGATGACGGCGGAGCGCGCAAGTGGTACACGAACCACGTGTTCACCGGCCTCGTCGAGGACATCGGGACCGTCGCCCGGGCCGACCGGCGGAGCGACGCGCTGGTGCTCGTGGTGCGCCCCGCCGCCATCGACACGGGCTCCCTCCAGCTGGGCGAGTCGATCTGCCACGACGGCGTGTGCCTGACGGTGACCGAGGCCGGCGGCGGCACGTACACCGTCCTCGCCGGCGCCGAGACCCTGGCGCGCACGACGCTCGGCCGCGTCCGCGTCGGGACGCGCCTCAACCTCGAGCGCGCGCTCGCCGCCGGCGCGCGCCTGGGCGGGCACCTGGTCGCCGGTCACGTCGACGGCACCGGCGAGCTCGCCGCGCGCGTCGATCGTGGCGCCAACCTCGTGCTCACGTTCCGCTGCGCGCCGGCGTTGCTCCGCTACGTCGTCGAGAAGGGCTCGATCGCCGTCGACGGCGTGAGCCTCACCGTCAACCGCGTCGACCAGGTCGGCTTCGACGTCGCGATCATCCCGCACACCGCCGAGCACACGACGCTCGGCGCGCGCCGCCCCGGCGATCCCGTCAACCTCGAGGTCGACGTGATCGGCAAGTACGTCGAGAAGCTCCTGGGCGGATATCCTCTGGGCCCGAAGGACGTGTGACCCCATGCCGCAGCAGCACGCCACCCCCACCGCCCGCGTCACCGCCGCGCTCGACGCCATCCGCGCCGGCCAGATGGTGATCATGGTCGACGACGAGGATCGCGAGAACGAGGGCGACTTCGTCCTCGCCGCCGAGAAGGTGTCGCCCGAGGCGATCAACTTCATGGCGAAGTACGGTCGCGGCCTCATCTGCCTCGCCATGGACGGCTCGCTCATCGACAGGCTCGAGCTGCCGATGATGGTGCGCGAGAACCAGGCCTCGCTCGGCACCGCGTTCACCGTCTCGATCGAGGCGCGCCACGGCGTCTCGACCGGCATCTCGGCCAAGGATCGCTACACCACGATCCTCGCCGCCATCGCCGATGACGCGCGCCCGTCCGACCTCGTGTCGCCCGGGCACGTCTTCCCGCTGCGCGCGCGCAAGGGCGGCGTCCTCGTGCGCACCGGCCAGACCGAGGGCTCGGTCGACCTCGCGCGCCTCGCCGGCTTCAAGCCGGCCGGCGTCATCTGCGAGATCATGCGCGACGACGGCGAGATGGCGCGCATGCCGGAGCTCGAGAAGGTCGCCCAGGAGCACGGCCTCGTCATCTGCTCGGTCGCCGACCTCATCGCGTACCGCCTCGAGCGCGAGCACATCGTGCGCCGCCGGAGCGAGGGCGGCCTGCGCCCGGGCTGGCTCGGCCCGGGCGAGCCGTTCCGCGCGTTCCTCTACGACACCGAGGTCGAGGACACCGAGTACCTCGCGCTCGTGCGCGGCGAGCCCGACAAGGCCGCGGGCCCCGTGCTCGTGCGCGTCGCGGCCCACGATCCGGTCGCCGATCCGTTCTGCGCGCGCCCCGACGTCGAGTGCGCGCTGCGCGCGATCGACGAGGCCGGCTGCGGCGTCTTCCTCTACGTGCACGCGCGCGGGCGGTCGAGCCTGACCCGGAGCTTCGAGAAGCTCGTCGCCGGCCGCACCGGCACCGGCGTGGCGCGGCCCGATCAGTCGAGCGAGGCGCTCCGCGACTTCGGCCTCGGCGCGCAGGTGCTCGCCGATCTCGGCCTGTCGCAGATCCGCCTCATGTCGAACAACGAGCGCCGCATCGTCGGCATCGAGGGGTTCGGCATCCGCGTGGTCGAGCGGGTCCCCATCCCCGCGCGCAGCGGCCGGCGCGCGCCGGCCGTGGACGTGGGATAATTTTCGCCCCGATGCCCACGTTCCTCGAAGGTCAGCTGTCCGCGGCGGGTCTCCGCTTCACGATCGTCGCCAGCCGCTTCAACGCGCTGGTGGTGGAGCCGCTCGTCGCCGGCGCGATCGACGCCATCGTGCGCACCGGCGGCAGCGCCGACGACGTGACGGTCGTGCGTTGCCCGGGCGCGTGGGAGCTGCCGCAGGTCGTGCGCTGGGTGCTCGCGCGCGGCGGCGCCGACGCC
>JAIOII010000417.1 GCA_019912685.1 Kofleriaceae bacterium | reverse complement strand
GCGCTCGATCGGGCGCGCCTCGAGGAGAGGATCGCCCGCCGTGACCGGCCGCGCGACGTGATGGAGGACGCCGAACGCGGCGAGCGCGCGCTGCATGCCCTCGTCGTCCGCCGCCGCGGTCGTCACGATCACCGCGAGGTGCGGCTGATCGGCGCGCAGCGCGCTCGCGAGCTCGGTCGCGTCGGCGACGCCGCCGAGACGGAAGCCGAGCACCGCCGCATCGAAGCGCTGGTCGGCGGCGAGCGTGCGCGCGGCCGACGTCGACGTGACCACCTCGACCACGTGATCGAGCTCCTCCCCGAGCACCTGCGCGACCTGCCGGGCTGCCAGCGGGTCGTCGTCCACGACGAGCACACGAGCCATGTCTACCAGTCTAGACAGTGTCCAGACATTTGGACACTTCGCTGCGGGGAGATCGAGTCAAATACCCGTAACTACTGGTCCAGCGGAGTGGAATGGCCTTTGCGACAGAACGGTGACGACGAGAAGAACAAGGAGGACCCAGGTGACGCGAACCGCTCTCGCCGACCGATGCCTCGATGCCCGCGCCCGACACTACGCACGCGCGATCGCGCTGCGCTTCGTGAAGGACGAAGACGCTGCCGACGACGTCGCCCAGGAGGCGATGCTGCTCGCGCACCGCCACATGGGCAGCTTCCGTGGGGACTCCGCGTTCTCGACGTGGCTCTACCGCGTGACCACGACCGCCGCGCTCATGTACCTGCGCCGCCAGCGCCGGCTCGCGCGCGAGGTGCTCGCGTCGGCGGAGCGCGACGAGGGCGGCGGCGCCTGGCTCGACAACCTCGCCGCGCCGGCGCGCCGCTCCGACGACGCGCTCGCCGCTCATCAGCTGTGCGCGCGCGCCGCGCGCCGCGTCGACCGCCTCGGCCCGAAGTACGGCCCGGTCTTCTACATGCGCTATCGCGACGGCTACTCCGAGACCGAGATCGCGAGGCGCCTCGGCCTCTCGCTCGCGACCGTGAAGACGCGCGCCCACCGCGCGAAGGTCGCCGCCCGCGAGGCCGTCGCCGCTTGAGGAGGTGCCAGGCACCGCCACGATTGGCTGAACCAATTGGCTAAACCAATCACCGGTGCCAGGCACCGGCGGCGGGCCGGCGACGAAGGACACGCCCCGTGTCCCCTCGCCCACGCCCCGCCGCAAGCGCCCGCAACTGCTCGTGTCCGCGCCTGGCACGTCGCCCGCAGTACCGGCGGCCATGCTCCTCGTCGCTCCGCTCGTCGTCTTCGCGCTCCACGCTCCCGCTGCGCCCGCCGCGCCGGTGGACACGGACGCCGCGTCCGCGCGGGTCGCGGAGGCGCTCGCCGACGCCGATCAGATCGTGCGCGTGCACGAGGCGCCGGGTGCGGTCGTGTTCGACCTCGACCGCGCGGGCGAGCTGTTCCAGCTCTCGGTGTCGCTCGACGACGACGGTCGCGTCGTCGCCAGCGCGATCGACTGGGTCGGCCCGACGGGCGACACGACCGGCATCGACACGACCGCGTTCGCGACGATGCCGGCGATCGAGCAGATCGACGTCGACGCCGCGCGCCGCATCGTCGTCCGCGGCGACGGCCGCGCCATCACCCTCGCGCTCGTCGCGAGGAGCTGAGCTACAGTGCGCGGGTGCGCAAGAAGGTCGATCGCAGCGAGGTCTTCGCCGAGCTGCTGCCGGGCGCGGCGCCCGAGGCGACCGGCGAGCTCCTGAAGGACCTGCACCTCTTGACGCGCGACGGCGACCTCAACGCCGACGCGCGCCGCAAGATGAAGCAGATCCGGCACCTCCTGCAGCTGCTCGCGCCCGCGATCGACGACGTGCTCGCGCGCCACGCCGACCCGATCATCGTCGACTGCGGCGCCGGCAAGAGCTACCTCGGCTTCCTCCTGTACGTGACCCGGCTCGCGCGCGAGGCCAGGGGGCGCCTCGTCTCGATCGAATCGCGACCCGAGCTCGTCGCCGCGACCGCCGAGCGCGCCGCGCGCTTCGGCTGCGCGCGCATGACCGCGGTCGCCGGCACCATCGCGGAGGCGCCGCTTCCCGAGCGCGTGCACGTCGTCACCGCGCTCCACGCCTGCGACACCGCCACCGACGACGCGCTCGTGCGCGCCGTGCGCGCCAGCGCCGACTGGATCGCCGTCGTGCCCTGCTGCCAGGCCGAGGTCGCGCGCCAGCTCGGCGAGCGCGGCCCCGAGGAGCCGGCCCTCGCCGCGCTCTGCGCGCACCCGTGGCACCGCCGCGAGCTCGGCTCGCACCTCACCAACGTCGTCCGCGCGCTCGCGCTCGAGGCGCACGGCTATCAGGTCACCGTCACCGAGCTCACCGGCTGGGAGCACTCGCTCAAGAACGAGCTCATCCTCGCCCGCCGCGTGAAGCGCTACGACAGGGCAGCGCAGGCCCGCCTCGACGAGCTCGTCGCGCGCTTCGGCGTCACCCCCGCGATCGTGCGCGGCCTTCACTCGCCCGGGAACAGCGCCGCGACGCCCAGCGCGGAGAGATAGAGCCCGAGCCCGAAGACGACGTGCGTCACGACGCTCTTCATGCTGTTGAAGAGCGGGGTCGCCGTCTTCGATGACGCGATCCCGGCGCCCAGCGCGGGCTGCAGGATGAAGAGCGGCGCGATCACGGTCACGATCCCGATGAAGAGCGCGGGAAGCAGCGAGGGCGAGCGGGCCCACGCCAGCCCGAACTTCGACACCAGCAGCGCCGCGAACGAGATGCCGATCGTGTAGTGCGCGATCCACCCGAGAAGCAGCTCGCCGCGGATCGCGGACGCCCTGGCGATGCTCTCGTGGAAGAAGCGGCCCTCCGGCAGGTGGCCGAGCCAGCGTCCGAGGAACGCGAAGTTCAGCGAGGGCACGCCGAACTGTCGCAACAGCGCGGCCCAGGCGTCCATCAGGAGCGTGGCCCCCACACCGATCAGCACGACGCGAACGACGACTTCGAGCTTGTGACTCATGTGCCCACCGTGCGCCGCGCCCGACCTCGGATCCAATCGTAGTTTCCGAGGGCTGACCTCGGAACAATCGATTGGACCGCGCGGCCCGCCCTCCGCACGGTGGCGGCATGACATCTCCGCGATCCGCTCTCTGGCGCCAGCTCGCCCCGATCTGCGCCCTCGTCTTCCTCGAGTTCCTCGCGATGGGCATCCCGCTGCCGGTGCTGCCGTCTCGCGTCCATGGAACCCTCGGGTTCGGCACGTTCATCGTCGGCCTCGTCATCGGCGCGCAGTCGTGGGCCACGCTCGCGACACGCCACGCCGCCGGCTCGCGCAGCGACGGCCAGGGACCTCGACGCACCGCGATCACCGGCCTCCTGGTGTCCGCGCTGGCCGGCGCGGTGTACGCGCTGTCGTACGCCGTGCCGTCTGCCTCCGCGAGCCTGGTGACCCTGCTCGTCGGCCGCGGGCTCCTCGGTCTCGGTGAGAGCCTGGTGATCACCGGCGCGCTGGCGTGGGGCGTCGCGCTCGCCGGTCGTGAGCGATCCGGCATCGTCATGACCTGGGTCGGCATCGCGATGTACGGCGCCCTCGCCGTCGGGGCCCCGCTCGGCTCGGCGCTCGATGCGCGCGTGGGCTTCGTCGGCATGGCGATCGCCACCGCCATCGCACCGCTGTCCGGAATCGGCGCCGCGCTCCTCGTCCGTCCCGTGCCCCCGATCGGCGGCGCTCGCCTTCCCTTCCATCGCGTCGCCAGCCTGATCTGGCTCCCCGGCGCGGCCCTGTCGCTCTGCGCGCTCGGCTTCGGCGCGATCGCGGCGTTCGCGACGCTCCTCTTCCGCGAGCACGGGTGGCCGCACGCCGCGCTCGTCATGACCGCGTTCGGCGCCGCGTTCGTGCTCGCCCGCCTGGTCTTCGGTGGTCTGCCCGATCGCATCGGCGGCGCGCGCGTGGCGCTGGCGTCGACCGCCGTGGCGACGATGGGACAGCTCGGGCTGTGGTTCGCGACCTCCGGCACGATGGCCGTGGCGGCCGCCGCGCTCACCGGGCTCGGCTTCTCGCTCGCGTTCCCGTCGTTCGGCGTCGAGGCCATCCGCCGCGTGCCGCCGCAGAACCGCGGCGTCGCGCTCGGCGCGTACACCGCCAGCTTCGACGTCACGATGGGCGTCGGCGTGCCGCTGCTCGGGATCTTGGTCGGCGCCTTCGGCAACCGCGCCGCGTTCGCCGCCGGCGCGGTCGCCAGCGCGGCCTCGCTCGCGCTCGCGGTCAAGCTGGTCCGCGCACGATCGAGCGGGCGGCCGTGAGGACGGGCTCCGGCGCGCGCGTCGCCAGATGCGCGAACAGCACGCGCACCGGCGCGGGCGCCTCCAGGAGGAGCGTGACCTCACCGCGCGCGCACGCCTCGTGCGCGGTCCGGTCGTGCAGGAGCCCGATGCCGAGGCCCTGGGCGACCAGCGAGCGCGTGACGCTCTCGCGATCGACGCCGATGATGCGACGCGGACGGATGCCGCGGGCCGTGAAGATGCTCTCGGCGGTCCGCGCGCAGCACGCGTTCGCCGTGGGATAGATCCACGTGCGCTCGGCGAGCCTGCCCCAGTCGAGCGGCGCGGTCGCGGGCACCAGGCCGGGCGCCGCCACCACGTACGTCGAGAACCGGGACAGCTCGACGGTGGTGAGATCGGGGTCGGGCGCTCCACCTTCGTTGTAGAGGACCGCATCGAGCCGCTCGCCGCGCAGCCCGACGAGGAGCTCGCGCGACGTGCCGTGCTCCAGGGTCACCTCCACGTCGGCGTGGAGCTCCGCCATGGTCGCGAGGAGTCGCCCGACGACCTCGCCGGTCGCGTTCGCGCCGACGCCGATGCGGAGCCGGCCGGCGAGACGCCCCTTCAGACGCCTCGCCTCGATCATCAGCTCCTGGTGCGCGCCGAGCGTCTGCTCGACCTTCCCGAGCAACCGCTTCCCATCGGCGGTCAGGCTCATGCCACGCGGCGTTCGATCGAACAGCAGGAGCTCGACGGTGTCCTCGATCGCCTTGATGTGAGCGCTCACCGCCGGTTGACTCAGGTGGAGGAGCTCGGAAGCGCGCGTGATGCTGCGCTCGCGCGCGACCACGACGAAGGTCTTGAGCTGGTACAGGTCCATCCTCGACGTCCTTGGAAGTTCCATGCCGGCGCCGGTCTGCGCTGCCCCGGCGTCCGGCGCCCAGCGCGCGATGCACGTGTCCGGACACCTGTTCGGGGAGCGAGCACCTGTCCGATCGGCGCGGACGCAAGCTGGCGCGATCCAGGTCCGCGGCTGGCACGTCGAGTGCTCTTGCGCTCGCCGACCATGCAACACCTTCGAACCACCATCGCGGCCCTGCTGCTCGGGTCGCTCGTCACCGTCGCGTCGGTGCACGCGCAGCCGTCGCCGACTCCACCCACCGTCGCCACGTTCGTGGAGGCGCCGTATCCGCCGGCCGCGCGCGAGGCGGGCCGGGAGGCCACGGTCGAGCTCGAGATCACCGTCGGTGCCGACGGCCGCGTGCTCGACGCGCGCGTGCTCGCTCCGGCCGGCGATGGCTTCGACGAGGCCGCGCTGACCGCGGTCCGGCAGTTCGTCTTCACGCCGGCGACGCGAGATGGCCGGCCGATCGCCGCCCGCATCCAGTACCGCTATCGCTTCGAGCTCGAGGAGATGACGACCGGACAGATCGAAGGGCGAATCCTGTCCCGCACCGACGACGCGCCGCTCCCCGCGGTCGAGATCGTCGCGACCGGCGTCGCCGGCGTGTTTCGCGCCACGACCGACGAGAGCGGTACGTTCTCGTTCACCGACCTCCCGCCGGGCGCATACCGCATCACCATCGCCGCGGTCGACCACGCCGAGCTCGTGCAGGACGAGGAGGTGCGCAGCGGCCAGGCCGCGTCGGTGACCTATCGCCTGACGCCGGCCGAAAGCGACGTTGACGGTGGGTCATTCGGCGCGACGGCGACGATCGAGGCGCCGGCGCGGGAGATCACGCGCCGCTCGATCGAGGCGTCGGAGATGACGAAGATGGCGGGCACGCGCGGCGATGCGTTGCGCGGCGTCGAGCTCATGCCCGGCGTCGGCCGGCCACCGAGCGGGCTGGGCATGATCATCGTCCGCGGCAGCGCGCCGACCGACAGCCAGGTCTATCTCGACGGCGCGCCGGTGCAGCAGCTCTATCACTTCGGCGGGTTGACCAGCTTCGTCAACGGCTCGCTGCTCCAGCGCATCGATCTCTATCCCGGCAACTTCTCCGCCCGCTACGGCCGCAAGATCGGCGGCATCGTCGAGGCCGAGCTGCGCGATCCACGCACCGATCGCCACCACGCCGAGCTCGACGTCAACATGACCGACGCGTTCGCCCTGGTCGAAGGTCCGATCGACGACAGGACGTCGTTCGCCGTCGCCGGACGTCGCAGCTACGTCGACGCCTGGATCGGTCCGGCCCTGGAATCGATGGACGCGGGGCTCGCCGCGGTCCCGGTCTACTACGACTGGCAGGCGATCGTCGCGTACAAGCCCGGCGAGCGCGACCGGCTGCGGCTCATCGGGTACGCGAGCAGCGCCGATCTGCGCGTCGTCATCGCCAACCCGGGCGGCACCTCGACCAGCCGCGACCGCGTCGGCCTCGCCAACTCGATGACCCGCGTGCGAGGCGACTGGACGCACACGTGGCCCGGCGTCGAGCAGGTGGTCTCGCTCGTCACGGGCGTGCGTACGTACCGGGCCAGGATCGGCCCCGAGATCGGCGTCAAGGGCGACGTCATCGACGTGTTCGGCCGCGCCGACTGGAAGGCCACGGTCACCGACCAGCTCGCGCTGCGCTGGGGCGTGGACGTGCAGCACACACGCTCGGACATCGAGTACGACGCCCCGGCGATCCGCCAGGTCGAGGGCAATCCCGACAAGTTCGCCCGCCCCGAGGAGGTGGACCGGACCCACTACCGGGGTGTCGGCACGTTCTTCCGACCCGCCGTGTTCGCCGAGGCCGTCGTGACGCCGGTGCCCGCCCTCGAGCTCGTCGGCGGCGTGCGCGTCGATCGCTTCGACGAGATCGCCGAGTGGGCCGTCGACCCACGCGCCACCGCTCGCTACACGCGCGGCGCGACGACGTTCAAGGGCGGCGTCGGCCGCTTCTCGCAACCTCCCGAGGAGGGCGAAGCGCTCGAGGGCCTCGGCAACCCCGACCTGCGCGCGCAGCACGCGATCCACTACGGCCTCGGCGTGGATCACGAGCTCGACGAGCGCGTCTCGGTCGGTGTCGAGGGCTACTACAAGCGCCTCGACGACATGATCACCACCGGCATGTCGGGCGCGCGCGACAACTCGGGCACCGGGCGGATCTACGGGCTCGAGGTCGCGGGGCGGTGGCGGCCGGGCGGCGCCTTCTCCGGCTTCCTGTCGTACACGCTCTCGCGCAGCGAGCGAAACGACGGCGGCCGCTGGCGCCTGTTCGACTACGACCAGACGCACATCCTGACCGTGTCGGGGGCCTACAAGCTCGGCCGCGGCTGGGAGCTCGGCAGCACCTTCCGCCTGGTCTCCGGCAACCCGGAGACGCCGGTGGTCGGCAGCATCTTCGACGGCGACATCGACTCCTACCGGCCGATCTACGGCGCGGTGAACAGCTCGCGAAACCCGATGTTCCACCGCCTCGACGTGCGCGTCGAGAAGCAGTTCCGCATCGCCGGCTATCGCTGCGCCGGCTACCTCGACGTTCAGAACGCCTACAACCGCCAGAACCGCGAAGGCACGGCCTACAACTTCGACTACTCCGAGCGCCGTGACACGCCCGGCCTCCCGCTCCTGCCCAGCCTCGGCATCAAGGGCGAGCTCTAGGCCATCTCGAGAAAGGAGACTTCCATGTACCGCTTCATCCCGTTCCTGCTCCTCGCGACCTCGGCGTGCGCCGAGCTCGACCCTCCCACGCTGATCAAGCGTGACCGCGTGCTCGGCGCCAAGGTCACGGTCGACGTCGAGCCGACGCGCGCCTGGCCGCTGCCCGGCGAGTCGGTGACCGTGACCTGGGTGACCGCGTCTCCCGGTGCGGCCCCGACGTTCTCGTGGATCCTCGCCGCGTGCCCCGCCGCGACCAGCACCGGGCTGCCCGCGTGCGCCGGTCCGCTCGTCGCCACCTCGCAGGCGGCGGGCCCCGTGCCGTTCCTCTCGGTCCCGATCCCCGCCGATGTCGCCGCCGAGGCGATGGTCGTGACCGGCGCGATCTGCGCGAGCGGCACGCCCGTCCTCGGCGACTCGACGACGATGGCGTCGTGCGATGACGGTTCGCGCGCCGACGTCGTGTCGCAGCACATCTTCATCGCCCGCGACGGCGAGGAGAATCACCACCCGGACCTCGCCGGTGCGCCCTTCACGCTCGCCGGCGCCGACTGGGGCGGGAGCGCTGCCCCCGGATGCGACGACGCGCTGCCCGTGGTCCAAGCGGGCTCGGAGCGGACGCTGATCGGCGTCACCTTCGGCGGCTCCGATCGCGAGGCCTTCGCGGTCGACCACGACCCGGCGCCGCGACGGGAGGAGCTCCAGCTGGCTTCGTTCGCCACCGCCGGCGAGGTGATCCAGCAGCACACGTACGTCGATGCCGACGATGCGCGCGAGTCCACGCCGGTCGCGCTGGAATGGGAGCCGCCGGCGGCCGATGAGGTTCCCGCGGGTGGTCTGCCCGTGACGTTCTACTTCGTCGTCCGCGATCTGCGCGGCGGCGTCGACGCGACGACGCGCGCCCTCTGCGTCAGGTGACCGGGCGTCTCGCCCGACGTATCATCACGCTCTTGCTGTGGTTCCTCGCAGGGCTCGGAGTCGGGATCCTCGCGATCGCGCTCCAGCGCACGCTCGCCGCCCGCCATACCCGCGACGTCATCGCGGGTATTCGCGCGCTCGCCGCCGGAGCGCGTTGGGGGCGCGGCCGATCATGGCGACGAAGTTCTCGCCCTGGGGATCGCGATCCTCGAAGAAGAGCTCGCGGGCCGCGGCGTTGGCCAGCGAGATGCGCCCGCGCTCCGAGAACACCACGAT
>JAIOII010000416.1 GCA_019912685.1 Kofleriaceae bacterium | reverse complement strand
CGTCGGCGCGCGCCGAGGCGGCCGCGCGAGCGGGCCTCGGCGACTCGTAGCCCGCCGCCACGATCGCGTCGGTGAGGCGATCGGTCGTGGTCCCCTGCGGGTCGTACGTGACGCGCGCCTGGTGCGTCGCGAGGTTGACGGTCGCCTCCTTCACGCCGGGAACGGCGAGGAGCGCGCGCTCGACGCGCCGCACGCAGCTCGCGCACGTCATGCCCTGCACGATCAGATCGGTGGAGAGGGCCTGGGTCGTGGGGGTCATGGCGTCGGGTCCTGACCACTCGACGCAGCACCCGCCGCTTCATTACAGCGGCATCTCCGCGCCCGTCTCCGCCGCCGCTCGGCCAGGAGCTCGTTCAGCGCGCCGAGGACCGCGGTCGCGATCGCCTGGATCAAGGACGCCTTGCCGTTGCACGAGGGCATGCCCCGTACGACGCGGAACCGGTGCGTCATTACAGCAGGCGGCCGGCGCGCTGCTCGTCGAGCGTAATGCGAGGCGTGGGAGCTGCGTCGTGTCTGCGAAAGGACGTCAACCCATGAGCATCCAGCGAAACACCACGCTCCACGTGCAGGGCATGACCTGCGGTTCCTGCGTACGTCACGTCACCATGGCCCTGAAGGACCTCGACGGCGTCGGCCAGATCGATGTCTCGCTGCGCGACCGGATCGTCATCGTCCAGCACGACGTCGTCGAGGCGCCCGTCGAGTCCCTGATCGACGCGCTGCGCGAGGCCGGCTACGAGTCGCAGCAGAGGACGTCGTGAGCGTCTCTCAGGTTGGGTCGTGGTCGCCGCCGCCAGCCGCGGCGCGCGGCGGCCGCTGGCGATCCACCGCCCACGCCCACGCGATGATGAGCGCGATCAGGACGAAGGCGGTGACGACGACGGCGTCGATCGTCGGCGGTGGCTTGCCGAAGAGCGCCGCCAGGTAGCCGACCAGCAGGAACCCGACGAGCGCGTACCAGCCGGCGCGGCCCCACCGCCCGGTCGCGGTCGTGGCGCGCGTGTAGAGCCAGACGCCGGCGGCGAAGAGCGCGAGCTCGAGCGCGATTGTCCCCGGCAGCGAATGCCAGAGGCCGAGTCCGTACTCGGTACCGCCGGGGTAGAGCGCCAGGTCGGGCTCGTGCGTGACCCAGTCGAGCACCCAGTGGCTCACGACGAGCAGCGCGACGACGATGGCGCCCCGCCGGTCGCGGCGCCACGCGAAGTAGGCGATCGCGGACAGGAGCGCCCATCCGGCGCTGGTGAGCAGGCTGTGCGACCACGGCATGTGCTCGAGCACGAGCGGCGTGGCCGGCAGGTGGCCGGGCTCGACGGAGGCGCGCTCGATGCCGGCGCCGACGAGGATCGGCCACACGATGTCGAGCACCTGCGGGGCCGCGAGCAGCACCGGCAGCGGCACGCGGGGGGCGAGCGGTTTCGCGGCGAGGCCGGCGGCGAAGTGACCCACGAACACGGTCCGACTCTACTCCCTCATGACACCCCCGTGCGTCACGCGGCGAGCGACGCGGTCCGCGGACGGAGCGACGCGTCGAGCCAGCGCACGGTGCGGTCGATGACGTCGGGGGCGCGCAGGATGCGCGCGTGCCCGCCGCCGGTGACGAGGAGCGTCGACGCGCGCCACGCGAGGTGCAGCGCCTCGGACTCCGCGAACGGGATCACCCGGTCGAGCGGATCGTGGATCAGCAGGCCCGGATGACGGAGCCCCGAGGAGAGGTACGGCAGCTCGACCGTCGACGCCGGCATGCCGATGTACGCCTCGAAGAGCTTGCGGAAGGTGTAGGCCTCGGCCGGCATCAGCGCCGACGCGTTGATCGCGTCGTACAGGCGCCGCTCGCCCGAGGTCGGGCCCGCAAGGTGGACGCTGGCGCGCACGCGCAGGCCCTGCGCCAAGGCGAAAAGCGTGGCGGTCGAGCCGATCGAATGGGAGACGACGCCGTCGATCCACCCGACCGCCTCGGCGACCCGACGGATCGCGCGGCCGACGTGCACCACGCTGGTTCGCGCGCCGTCGGAGTCGCCGTGCGCCGGCGCATCGAACGCGATCACCTGGTAGCCGCGCGCGCGCAGGGGCGCGACGAAGCCGCCCAGGTGCGAGGCGCGGCTGTTCCAGCCGTGGACGAGCAGCACGCGCGGGCCCTGATCGCCGAAGCGCCAGGCCGCGATGCGGCCGTCGTCGCCGTCGATCGAGGTCGGCGTGGCGGTCGCGAGGAGGGCGCGCTCGGGCTCGGTGGCCGCGACGCGCTCGGGAGTGGTGAAGCCGTCAAAGGTCTCTCGTCCGGTCATCGTGCTTGCTCGACGCACGCCCGCGGCGCTCATTACGGCGTCCCTGCGAGAAACCGCCGGCGTCCAGGCGCCGCGGGATCTCGTCGGCGAGCAGCTCGACGAACGCCGCGACCCGGGCCGACCGGTGCCGCGCGGGCGCGCTCAGCGCGTAGATGTCGAAGTTCGTCGGGGTGTAGCGCGTCAGGAGCGCGCGCAGGCGGCCCGCCGCGATGTGGCCGGCGGCGATGTAGGAGGGCAGGATTCCGACGCCGATCCCGTCGAGGATGGCGTCGCGTAGCACCAGACTGTTGTCGGCCGAGAGCACCGGGGTCACGCGTACGTCGATCGCTCCGCGCGCGCCCTCGAACTGCCAGAGGTCGGCCTGGGCGACGCGCGTGTAGATGACGCACGCATGATCGGCGAGGTCGGCCGGACGCCGCGGCTCGCCTCGTCCCGTCAGGTACGCCGGCGATGCACACACCACGCGGCGCATGGTCCCGATCCGACGCGCGACGAGCTCGGTGTCGGCGAGCGCGCGCGCGATGCGCAGGACGACGTCCACGCCCTCGACGGTGGGGTTGATGTGCGCGTCGTCGAGCGAGACGTCGACGTGGACGTGTGGATAGAGGGTGTGGAAGCGCGCGAGCACCGCGCCGAGGTGCGCGATGCCGAGCGTCACC
>JAIOII010000415.1 GCA_019912685.1 Kofleriaceae bacterium | reverse complement strand
GACGTCCACGGCGCGGCGCCCGCGCCGGTCGGCAGCGCCGCGATGTTGCCGGCCGCCGCCGGATTGCCGGCGACGCCGATGCCGCCGACGACGAGCAGCTCGATCGCGGGGCCTTCCATGCCGAGGACGAGCACCTCGTGGAAGGCGCGCGGCAGGAGCCCGGTGATGGTGAGCGGATAGAAGCGGTGCTCGTCGGGATCGTAGATCTCGGCGGCGCTCGACACGTAGGCGCCCGCCGCCGGCGCGAAGGCGGTCGAGTCGCCGCTCGCCTCGCCGACGAGCCCGCCGAGCAGGAGCACCTCGCCGTTGGGCAAGGGCGTCGCGCTGTGGAACGCGCGCGCCGTGGCGGTCGCGCCGAGCGGGCACGCGTACGCGTTCGTCGGCTGGACGTGGACCTGCACCGTCGCGCCGCCGGTCAGCGCGACGCCGGCGCGCTCGCCGCGCGCGAGCAGGCTGCCGGCCGCGTCGAAGTACTCGACGTACATCGTCACGGGCGCATCGCGGCCCGGCACCGAGACGTAGGGCGCCTCGCCGGCGAGCGGGATCACGGCGTCACAGCGCAGCGTCCGGTCGACGGCGTCGCGGAACGTGAGCCGCACGCGGGTGGCGCCGGACACCTCGGGCGGCGCGGTGCCTGTCGCCGGGCACGCGCCGTCGGTGACGGGCAGGAGCCCGATGAGCTGAAAGCGGACGTCCGGGCGCAGGTCGTCGCCGCCGCACGCGGCGACGGCCATGGCCGTCAGCGCGGTGCAGCAGGCCAACCGACGAGAACTGCTGAGCGTTCGACGCACGGACGACCAGGAGGTCAACTTGACGCGATCCGTCCCCCACGGTACCACACGCCGCAGATCCCGGAGGAACCACATGCGCGACGTCGTCATCACGGGCGCAGCCCGCACGCCCATCGGCAGCTTCCTCGGTGCCCTCGCCTCGGTGCCCGCGCCGAAGCTCGGAGCCACCGCCATCCGCGCCGCGCTCGAGCGCGCCGGCGTCACCGCGGCCGACGTGAGCCAGGTGCTCATGGGCTGCGTGCTCCCCGCCGGTCAGGGCCAGGCGCCCGCGCGCCAGGCGGCGCTCGGCGCCGGGCTGCCGCAGGGCGTGCCCTGCGTGACCGTCAACAAGGTGTGCGGCTCGGGCCTCGAGACCGTGATCCAGGCCGCGCGCGCGATCGCGGTCGGCGACTCGGAGATCGTGGTCGCGGGCGGCATGGAGTCGATGTCGAACGCGCCGCACCTCGTGCGCGGGTTGCGAGGCGGCGTGAAGATGGGCGCGCTCGACACCGTCGACAGCATGGTCCACGACGGCCTGTGGGACGTGTACTCGAACGTCCACATGGGCAGCTGCGCCGAGCTGTGCGCCAAGGAGAGGAACATCTCGCGCGGCGCCCAGGACGAGTACGCGGCCGAGAGCTACCGCCGCGCGCTCGCGGCGCAGAAGGACGGTCGCTTCGCCGGCGAGATCGTCGCCGTCAAGATCGCCGGCAAGGGCGGCGAGGTGTCGGTCGACACCGACGAGGAACCCGGCCGCGGCAACATCGAGAAGCTCGGCGCGCTGCGCACGGCGTTCCAGAAGGACGGCACGGTCACCGCCGGCAACGCGTCGTCGCTCAACGACGGCGCCGCCGCGGTCGTGCTCATGTCGGCCGACGAGGCGAAGCGGCGCGGCGCGCCCGTGCTCGCGCGCATCGTCGCGTCGGGCTACCACGCGCAGGCGCCCGAGTGGTTCACCACGGCGCCGGCGCCGGCGATCGAGAAGGCGCTGGCCAGGGCCGGCTGGAAGACCGGCGGGGTCGATCTCTGGGAGATCAACGAGGCGTTCGCGGTGGTCTCGATCGCCAACAACCAGCTCCTCGGCCTCGACCCCGCGCACGTCAACATGTGGGGCGGCGCGGTCGCGCTCGGCCACCCGATCGGCGCGTCGGGCACGCGCGTGCTCGTGACGCTCCTGTCGGCGATGGCGGCCCGCGGCGCCAGGACCGGCGGCGCGTCGCTCTGCATCGGCGGCGGCGAGGGCATCGCGCTCCTCGTGGAGCGCAGCTGACATGGTGCTCGCGCGCGACCCGGACACCATCACGAAGCTGGGCGTCGTGGGCGGGGGCCAGATGGGGCAGGGCATCGCCCAGGTGGCGGCGCAGGCCGGCATCGACGTCGTCCTCGTCGACGCGACGCAGGCGCTCGCCGACGGCGCCGTCGGCAAGCTGAAGAAGACGCTCGACCGCCTGGTCGAGCGCGGCCGGCTCGACGGCGAGCAGCGCGACGCGATCGTCTCGCGGCTCCGGCCCGCCGGCAGCCACGCGGCGCTCGCCGACCGCGAGTTCGTGATCGAGGCGGCGCCCGAGCAGGAGGCGCTCAAGCTCGACCTGTTCCAGAAGCTCGGCGCGGTGCTCGGCCCCGACGCGATCCTCGCGTCGAACACGTCGTCGATCTCGATCACCAAGCTGGCGGCGGCGTCGGGTCGCCCCGATCGCGTGGTCGGCATGCACTTCATGAACCCCGTGCCGCTCATGAAGCTGGTCGAGATCGTGCGCGGCCTGCCGACGTCCGACGCGACCTACAAGACGACGGTCGGGCTCGCGCAGCGCTTCGGCAAGACGACGATCGGCGCGCGCGACATCCCCGGCTTCATCGTCAACCGCGTGCTCATCCCGCTGCTCAACGAAGCCTGCTACGCGCTCTACGAGGGCCTCGGCTCGGCGAGCGACATCGACACCGGCGTGAAGCTCGGCCTCAACCACCCGATGGGCCCGCTCGAGCTCGCCGACCTCATCGGGCTCGACACCGTGCTCGCGATCGCCGGCGTCCTCCACCACGAGCTCGGCGACGACAAGTACCGCCCGTGCCCGCTGCTCCGCCAGCACGTCGCCGCCGGCTGGCTCGGCAAGAAGACCGGCCGCGGCTTCTACCAGTACGACGCGACCGGCAACAAGGTCGCCCCCTGAGGGGGCCGTCAGCGTTGCCAGTCCAGTTGCTGTTCACCCACGACGATCCTGATCGTCGACAGGTGTTGAAAATAGGGGTGGTCGACGACGGGGGCGAGCGAGAACGTGAACGTGCTCGACTGCAGCGCGTCGCACTCACCCGCCGGCTTGTGGTAGACGAAGAGGACGAACCCCGTCTGCTGCGGACCGGACCCGGGGGGGCCGGACCAGCACGCCCACTGGCGCGTGGCTTCGCATCCGCTGTACGACGCGGTCACGGTCATGTCCTTGCCCACGTACGAGGCGGCACCCACCGTCGGCGACCATTCGCCGGGGCACCCCCCCCCTCGCGCGAAGACACGACCGACGTACCGTCGGGATAGCCATCGCCTCCATCGCCGTCGCCTTCATCGCCGCAGGCGGCCAGGACGACGAGCGAGGCGATCACGAGGCGCATGACGGAACCTTAGCTCAGCCGCGCTGCCAGCTTGTCGGCGGCGCGCGTGGCGAGCGCCATGATCGTGACCTGCGGGTTCACGCCGAGCGAGCTCGGGACCGCGGCGCCGTCGACGACGTAGAGGCCGGGCGTGTCGTGGACCTGGTGCTCGGCGTCGACGACGGAGGTGCGCGGGTCGGCGCCCATGCGCGCGGTGCCGAGCGGGTGGTACGCGGAGACCTCGAGATCGTGGGGCCGGATGCGCGTCTCGCGGAAGCGCGCGAGGTCGGCCTCGGTGTGGACCTCGTTGAAGCCGTGCACGGGCAGGAGCACGCGCTCGGCGCCGGCGGCGAAGAAGACGCGGGTGAGGATGTCGATGCCGCGCTTCATGCGGTTGAGGTCGCGGCCGTTCAGGTTGTAGGTGACGACCGGCTGGTCGCCGACGAGCCGCACCCGGCCGCGCGACGTGTCCGAGACCATGAGGCCGAAGCTCGCGACCCGGTCGAAGCCCTCGGCGAGCGCGACGAGCTCGGGGCCGATGTGCGGCATGAGGCCGACCGAGAAGTCCAGCGGCAGGGCGGCGCCCTCGAACAGGAGGCCCTCCTCGTGGAAGTCCTCGATCGCGTACCCCTGTGGGACGCCCTTCCAGCTCTCGACCTTCTCGCGCATGACGGCGATGAGGCCGGTCGCCGGGTGGATCGACAGGTTCCGCCCGAGCTGGCCCGACTGATCGCCGAGGCCGTTGCGCATGAGGAACGTGGGCGTGATCAAGGTGCCGCACGCGACGATCACGGCGCGCGCGCGCACGGTCACGGTGCGGCCGTTCTTCGCGCGCGCGACGACGCCGACGGCGCGTCCACCCTCGACGATGACGCGCTGGGCGCGCACGTTGGTGAAGAGCTCGGCGCCCGCCTTGAGCGCGAGCGGCACGTACGACACGTTGGTCGAGCGCTTGGCGTCGGTCGGGCACCCGAAGCAGCACACGCCCTGGCCGTCGCAGTCGGGTGCGTTGCGCTTGAGCGGCAGGTGCCGCTTGAAGCCGAGCGCGTCGGCGCCGCGGGCGATGACGCGCGCGCACCCGCCGAGCGTGGCCGGCGTCACCGGCGCGACCCCGAGCACGCGCTCGACGCGGTCGAAGTACGGCGCCAGGGCGTCGGGGGTGAGCTCGCGCAGGCCGAAGTCGGTCACCCACTCGTGGAGGACGCGGTCGGGCACGCGGTAGCAGGTGCCGGAGTTCACCGTCGTCGTGCCGCCGACGGTCTTGCCGAGCGGGATCGTGATCGGCACGTTGCCGACCGTGAACGTCGCGCCGCCCGCGCGGTAGAGCTTCTTCTGCATCTCCAGCGGACGGCCGGTGAAGTCGGCGCGATCGTGGTAGCGGCCCTCCTCGATCATCGCGACCGCGACGCCTTGCTCGGCGAGCTCGCGCGCGACGACGGCGCCGCCGGCGCCGGTGCCGATGACGACCACGTCGACCTCGACCGCGACGTCGCCGGGCAGCGCCGCGGCGTCGTGCACGCGGTCGCGGAGGTACGCCGGCCTGGCCTCGCGCTTCTGCGCGTACGAGTACACGCAGCCGACCTTCGCGAAGAACGACGGGTCGTCGAAGTGCGCCACCTTGAGCGGCACCATCAGCGCGCGCAGCGCGTTGCGGCGCGCGACGTCGGCGTCGCGCCAGCGATCGAGGAGCGCGACGCGCTCGGTGGCGTCGAGCGACGCGAGCCCGCGGCGGCGGTGCACCCACGAGAGGCCGTCGAACAGGCGCACGAGCCCGCGGTACGCCGTCTGCGCCGGGTGCGGCATGGTGTCGAGGAAGTCCTCGACGCGCGTGACCGTCTTCTCGCCCGCGCCCGGGAAGATGCGGCCCGGCGGGATCGTCGCCTCGGCGATCGCGACCAGCGTGGACCGTTCGCGCTCGGTGAAGACAGCCATGATCCCGAGCCTAGCCGAGAATGGTCCGATGGTTCAATGTGTACGTGATTCAGATACCGGGCGGTAATGACTTGGCAAAACCGCCATCGAGGAAGCCGTAGCTCGCCTCGAGCGACGCCCCCAGGAAGAAGGCGCCGCCTTCGAACGCGCCCGTGCCCGCGAGCCGCACGCCCGACGCGCGATTGAGCTGCCACGTCCAGCCGACCTCGCCCATCACGCGCAGGCCCTTGCGGCTGTCATCGCCGCCGTCGTCCGACGCGAGGAGCGCCGCGCCGACGTCGAACGTGCCGAGCAGCTCGGCGTGATCGCCGTGCACGAAGCGGCGCCAGCGCCCGTTGGCCTCCACCTGCCACGGCTTCGCGTCGCCGGTGAGCTGGTAGCGGCCGTCGAGCGTCACGATCGCGTCGTTGGCGAGGCCGAGCTGGCGCGCGGCGCGCGCGCGCACGAGCGCGGTCTCGAAGCGGCATCCCGTGCTCGAGCCCGCCGGCTCGCCGCACACGTCGCCGGGCGTGATGCCGCCGCCGAAGCGCGCCTCGCGCATGAGGAAGCTCTCGCCGACGAGCAGCTGCACGTCGACGCCGCTCGGGCGCCCGTCGAAGCTGGGATCGCGCAGCACCTCGAGCAGCTCGTACGTGGTGCCGGCGTCGGGCTCACCGAGGAGCACGCCGGCCTCGCGCAGGACGGCGACCGTCGCGGTCAGCTGGCGGTAGCCCGTGCGATCGCGGCGGAGCGCCCACCACGTCGCCTGCAGCTTGCGCGCGAGCGAGTCGTCGATGGGGCGGCCGAGGGCGCGCGCGCGCTCGAGCACCGTCGCGATCTGCTGCGCGCGCATGCGCGTGCCGACGTCGAGGAGGCGGCCGTGGCCGCAGCCGATCGCGACGCCGAGGTCGGCGGCGAGCCGCCGCTCGAGGATGTCGTCGGTCGCGTCGTCCTCGCGCACGGTGAGGTAGTGGCCGCGCAGGTTGGCGGCGGCCTGCCCGATGCCGTACAGGCCCGACGCGGTGTACGCCCGGAACTCGCCGCCGCCGCTCACGTCGACGATCGCCAGCTTCGAGCCGGCGCGATCGGGCGCGTCGGTCGGGTTGAACACGCCGCCGACGACGTCGACGTCGACGTCCACGCCCCACGCCGACCGCTCGCGCTCGACGCGCCGGGCGTACACGCCCTCGGCGTCGACGTCGAACGTCACGCGGTCGCGCAGCGTGTCGAAGCTCAGGCTCGCGGCGCCCACGACGAACGTGAGCGACTCGCTCGCGCCGATCACGTCGTCGTCCCACGCCGGCGCACCCTCGACCGCACCCGAGACCGGCGCCCCGAGGATCGGATCTCCGCCACCGCCGGGCGTCGCGCGGACATCGACCGGATCCGCCGTTTCCCCCGTGCCCGTGCCCGTGCCCGTGCCCGTGCCCG
>JAIOII010000414.1 GCA_019912685.1 Kofleriaceae bacterium | reverse complement strand
GCTCGACGGCGATCGCACGATCGCGCTCACCCGCGATCGCGATCTCGTGCTCGCCGCGCCGTCCGGCGAGCCGCGCGTGCTCGCCACGCACGCGGCCGATCCGCGCGTGGCGCCCGATCGCCGCGCCGTCGCCTTCACCGCGCTCCGTGGCGACGAGCTCTCGCCCGCGACCACCGGACGGCTCGTCGTCCTCGATCTCGATCGCGGCACGCGCCGCGTCGTCACCGATCATCCGATGGACTCGGCGCCGTTCTTCCGCCCCGGCAGCGACGACCTCCTCTTCGTCTCGGCGCGCACCGGCGTCGCGTCGCTCTGGCTCGCGCGCCCCGGCGACCGCCCGCGGCAGCTCACGAACGTCGGCGCGCGCACGGTCGACGCGTCGTTCGTGCCCGTGCCGGGACGTGACCTCGCCTGGCTCGACGCGCGCGTCGCCGTCTTCACCGCGACCTACGACGGCGTCGCCACGCTGTGGGCGATCGACGTCAACGCCGCCCGCGCCGCCTCGCTCGGGCCGGGACGCTGGCCGCAACGGCACGGGGACGCGATCGTCGCCGTGTCGCCGGCGGGCGCCCACACGCTGGCCGGCGACACCATCCGCGCCGCGCTCGCCGCCGCCGTGCGAGGTGCGCCGTGAGCCGGAGCCTCGTCGTCCTCGCCCTCGTCGCCGGCAGCGCGGCAGCCGATCCGTACCGCTGGCCGCTCGACGGCGGCACCGTCACCGCGTACTACGACCACGGCAACACGACCGACTGGCGCTGCCAGTCGCATACCTACTCCGGTCATCGTGGCACCGACGTGGGCGTGCCGCGCCAGACCCAGGTCTACGCCGCCCTCGGCGGCTGGGTGAAGCACCGCACCGACGGCTTCGGCGACGGCTACCTCGGCTCGACCGACGGCGGCGGCTTCGGCAACCTCGCCGCGATCTTCCACGGTGACGGCGACGAGACGATCTACGCGCACATGTCTGCGGGCTCCGGCATCCCGGCGCTCGGCGCGACCGTCGCGTGCGGCGCGCCGGTCGGCCGCTCCGGGACGTCGGGCAACTCGAGCGGCCCGCACCTCCACTTCGAGACGCGCGTCGGCGTGAGCGAGACCGGCTCGTACTACTCGGGCGCCGCCGACGATCCGTACGCCGGTGAATGCGGCGGCCCGATCTCGTACTGGCGCGATCAGGGCACGGGCATGCCGTCGACGTCGTGCGGTGGACCGCCGCCGCCGGTCGACGACGCCGCGTTCGTCGCCGACGTCACGATCCCCGACGGCACCGAGGTCGTCGCCGGCACGACGTTCGTGAAGATCTGGCGGCTGCGGAACAGCGGCACGTCGTCCTGGAGCGACGGCTACACGCTCGAGCACGTCGACGGTCCGGCGTTCGGCGCGAACGCGGTCGCGATCGCGGCCGCCGCGCCCGGCGACGAGGTCGAGGTCGCGCTGACCATGACCGCCGCCGGGGAGGGCACGCAGCGTTCGAGCTGGCAGGTCGCGCGGGACGGCGCCGGGTTCGGCCAGGTCGTGTGGACCGAGGTCGTGGTCGTCGCCGCGCCGTCGAACGACGCCGACGGCGACGGCGTCGGTCCGGGGCAGGACTGCGACGACGACGACGCGACCATCTTCCCGGGCGCCGAGGAGCGGTGCGACGGCGTGGACGGTGACTGCGACGGCGCCGGCGACGACGGGCTCGTGCGCGCGTGCTGCGACGGCACCGCGACGTGCAGCGGTGGCGCGTGGGGCGCGTGCAGCGTGCCGTGCGAGGAGGATCCCGACGGCGCCGCGAGCGCGGGATGCGACGCGGGTGGCGGCGAGCACACGTCGGGCGCGATCGTGCTCGCGCTGCTGGTACTCGCGGCTGTTCCCGCGATCAGACGGGCATCAGCCCGTTCTGGATCGCGAAGCGCGTGATGTCGGAGTTGTTGCGGAGCCGCAGCTTCTTCAGCACGTGGCCGCGGTGGGTATCGACGGTCTTGACGCTGATCTCGAGGATCGCGGCGATCTCGCGGTTGGTCTTGCCGGCGGCCAGGTAGCTCATCACCTGGAACTCACGCTGCGACAGGATCTGCGCCGGGTGCTCGCTGCGCTTGCGCGCGAGCGCGGCTTCGACCTCGGCCGGCACGACCTGCTCACCGGCGTGGACCTTCTCGATCGCGCCGATCAGCTCGTCCAGGTTCCCGGACTTCTTCACGTAGCCCGCGGCGCCGGCGCGCATGGCGCGGACACCGTGGGCCTCGTCCTCGTGCATGGTCAGCATGATGACCTTGGTCGGAAGCCCCATCTCTCCGAGCTCGGAGAGGGCCTGGATGCCATCCTTGCCCGGCATCGTCACGTCGAGGAGCAGGACGTCGGGCTTGTACTTCTTCGTGAGGTCGACCGCCGCCGCGCCGTTCGCGGCCTCGGCTTCCACCTCGATCTTGCCGCTCTCGCTGAGCATGCGCGACAAGGCTTCGCGGATCAGGTTGTGATCCTCCGCTATGACGACACGGATCATGTTCGACTTCCCTCTGGGAGGCGTGCTCTTCTTGGCGCTCAAGGTTGGTCAGGGTGTGGCACTGGCTCGGCCACGTGGATCGGTTGATATAGGAGGCTCTTAAGTGTGGCCGAAGACGATCCAGTTGATCGTCCGTAATCGAAGGATACACTCCGCATTCTTCTCCGTCACGGCTAGGTGAGCGACAACACGGCACATAGATCCCCGACAAGACTAGGAGATTTCTCCATCGTCGAAACTCTTGGGGAAGGTGGAAGCGGGACCGTGTACGGCGCTCGGTGGGGGCATCGCGAGGTCGCGCTCAAGGTACTGCGAGGTGAGATTGGCTCCGGAGATCGCGATCGCTTTCTCGCGGAGGCGCGGCTGCTCATCGAGATGACCCATCCCGGCGTCGTCAAGGTGCTCGCCGCCGGTTCGCTGCCCGACGGGCGGCCCTACCTCGCGATGGAGAAGCTGCCCGGCGAGACCCTCGCGCGACGGCTCGCGCGCGGGCCGCTGCCGCTCGCGCAGGCGATCGCGCTGTTCGTGCAGCTGTGCGACGCGGTGTCGGCGATGCACGCGCGCTCGCTCATCCATCGCGACCTCAAGCCGGAGAACGTGATGCTCGTCGTGGGGCCGTCGGGCGAGCATGCGGTGCTCCTCGACTTCGGCATCGCGAAGGTCGCGACCGAGGGCGTCGCGCCGCCGACGCAGAGCGGGATGGTGCGCGGCACGCCGGCGTACATGGCGCCCGAGCGCTTCTTCGGCCATCCCGCGTCGATCGCCACCGACGTCTACGAGCTCGCCGTGACCTTGTTCGCGATGATCGCCGGACGGCTGCCGTGGGCCGACTCCGTCGATCCCGAGGTGCGGCTCAACCCCGTGCGGCTCGGCGCGCTCGTCGCGGTGCCGCCGGCGCTCGACGAGCTCGTCGCGCGCGCTCTCTCGACGCGCGCGCCCAACCGGCCGCCGTCGGTGTCGGCGCTCTGCGACGAGGTCGTCGCCGCGTCGGGCGAGCGCGGCATCGAGACCGTGCGCACGCGCCTGCGCTGGCCCCTCGCCGCGGCCGCGGGCGTGTTCGCGCTGGCGGGCGGGATCGCGATCTACGTCGCGACGCGCGGCGGCCCCGCGACCAAGCTGCTCACCGGCCCCGATGATCCGTGGTCGGGCGAAGGGCCGGCCCCGGTCCTCGTGGTCGACGCCGCCGTCGACGACGGTGGCGGGCCGGCGCCGCTGCCGCCGGAGGAGCGCGCGGCGGTGCGC
>JAIOII010000413.1 GCA_019912685.1 Kofleriaceae bacterium | reverse complement strand
CGCTCCGCCTCCCGAGAACCGCTCCGCCTCCCGAGAACCGCTCCGCCTCCCGCGAAACCCCGCCGCCTCCCGAGAACCGCTGCACCTCCCGAGAGCCGCTCCGCCTCCCGCGAACCGCTCCGCCTCCCGAGAACCGCTCCGCCTCCCGAGAGCCGCACCACCTCTCACGGCCGCGCGAGCAGGACGTCCGGTTTTCGGACACTCGGCGATTTCTTCCTCGGAAGCCACTTGGTGCTTGACAGGTTTCGCGACGTCGCGAAGCGCGTCGTCGACAACCTCGTCGAGATCTTCGTCTGGAGCGCGTGAGCTGCTGCTAGACGCACGAAAACGCGCGTCGGGTCGTTTTCCGATTCCGGAGGCCTCGTCGTCGAGCCACGGGCATTCTGAGAGGTCATTTTTCTCCGTGTTACAGGGAATCATGCGCGCGTTCACGCTCGACCATGTTCCCGATGACAGGTTGCTCTCCGACCTCGCCGCGCTCGTCGCGACGGACCGGCGCACGACCGCCGCCTTGCTCGCGCACCTGGCAGAGGTGCAGGAGCGCAAGCTGTATCTGCCCGCCGCGTGCTCGTCGATGTTCGTGTACGCGACGCGCGTGCTCGGCTTCTCGGAGGACGCCGCGTTGAAGCGCATCCGCGCGGCGCGGGTGGCGCGCCGGTTCCCGGTGATCTTCGAGGCGATCGCGGATGGGCGAGTGCACCTGAGCGGCGTGGTGCTGCTCGCGCCGCACTTCAGGGAAGGAAACGTCGAGGAGATCCTTGCTGCGGCCACGCACCGCACCAGGGCCGAGCTCGAGGAGCTCGTCGCGCGGCTCGCACCGAAGCCCGATCTGCCGACCTCGATCACGCGGATCGATCCGGCCGGGCCCGCGGGGCCGACGGGCGACGCAGGGCAACTGGCCCCAGGGCCACCTCCCGCGCCGGCGGGAGCGACCGGACGACTGGCCCTGGAGCCACCTGCGGCGCCGGAGCGGAGCGCGAAGCGGACGAAGGCGCTGGCGCCGGGGCGGTACGCGCTCGAGGTCACGATCGGTCAGGAGACGCAGGACAAGCTCGTGCGCGCGCAGGCGCTGTTGCGGCACCGAAATCCCGGCGGCGAGCTCGCCGAGGTGCTCGACTGCGCGCTCGATGCGCTCTTGATGAAGCTGGAGAAGGAGAGGTTCGGGGCGGCAGAGCGACCGCGCGTCGCGAAGGCTCGCGGCGAGGACGCGGATCCGCGGTACGTGCCTCGCGAGGTCCGGCGTGAGGTACATGCGCGGGACGGCGAGCAATGCACCTTCGTCAGCGACGGCGGTGTGCGCTGCACCGAGCGGGCGTTCCTCGAGCTCGACCACCGGACCGCGGTCGCGCGCGGAGGCCAGCCGACGGTCGACGGGACCCGCATCCTCTGCCACGCGCACAACCAGTACGAGGCCGAGCGGCAGCTCGGCGCCGACTTCATGCGCGACAAGCGCGAGAAGGCACGCGCGCGCCGCACGCGCTCGGCGCACGTTGACACCCCGGAGCCCGTGCGAACCGCCGCGAACCAGGCGGCGTGGGTCGCTACCCGCATGCCGACCTCCAGCGTCGAGAACGCGGCGGCGCGCGTGGAAACCTGCGAGCCGGCGCCGACCGTGGCGGCCCGGCCGATGCCCACCATCGCGGACGTGCCGATGACCACCACCGCGAGACTGCCGACGACCACCGTCGCGAGTGATCACGTCGGCGCAGCGGGGAAGGCCCCGCCGGGAGGCGCCGAGCTCGCGGGGATGTCCCGCAACCTGGGAAGCGGACGCGCAAGCACCCCGACCGCAAGCACCCCGACCGCAAGCGCCCCGACCGCAAGCGCCCCGATCGAGATGGATCGCGAGGTCACACTCGCGATGCGTGGCATGGGCTTCGGCGCGGGCGAGACCAGCCGCGCCATGGCGGAGAGCGTCGGTGCGACGGCGGCCACGTTCGAGGCACGGCTGCGCGCCGCCCTCGCCGCGTGGAGGACCGCGCGGGGGTCACGGTGCTCGGACGGGCCGTTCGACGAGGCTGCACGCCACCTCGTCGCGGTCCTGGGCTGCGCGGCCGCGCCGGAGATGGCCTTCGGAACATGAGCCACCTCGAGCCCGACGGGATGTCGTCGACGGGGTCGTCGGCGTGATCGTCGACGTCGTCGTGGACATTGACGGCGACGGCGACGTGGAGGTGGACGGCGACGAGGTCGGTGACGCCGTCGGTGACGGTGACGCCGTCGGTGACGGTGACGGTGACGGCGACGTGACGGCGACGGTGACGGTGACGGTGACGGCGACGGTGCGTGGACGATCAGTCGGCGTTGATGCCGGGCAGCGTCACCGTGAGCGGCACCGTGATCGTGTCGTAGTGGCCGGCGCCGATGTTCACCTCGACGGGCGTGAGCGCGAACGGGGCGTCGATGCGCCAGCGCTCGGTCCAGGCCGCGCGGTCGGGGGAGGTCTCGAAGATCGCGGTCTGGCTCTCGCCGCGCATGCGCCAGTAGCGGTGCATCGTGCGATCGAGGGTCATCGAGCGGCTGTCGGTGATCGTGTCGTTCACGTAGAGGCGGAATTCGAACGACGTGTCGTCGAGCGTGGTCTCGACGCGCGTGAGGCCGCCGGTGCCGGGCACCGCGAGCTGCACGTAGGTGACGAAGCTGGGGATCGTCGGCAGGCCCATGCTGTCGACGACGATGCCGTCGCCGGTCGCGAGGTCCCAGACGTGGAGCGAGGTCATGCCGCAGAAGACGTTGCCCGTGCCGCTGGTGTACGTGAGCGCGAGGTCGCCGCCGGTCTCGCTGATGGTGCAGCCGGCCTCGGAGTAGGGCTCCCACCGCGGTCCGAGCGGCGCGGTCGCGAAGTCGTCCTGGAGCTGCGCGAGCGGGCAGTAGGGCGAGGCCGGCGCGCCCGGATTCACGTCGTCGAAGCGCGCGCGCGACGGGGACACCGCCGCGCCGCCGCCCGCCACGACGCCGCGCACGTGGCTCACGTCCCAGGGCAGCGGCTCGCGATGGAGCTCGCTCCAGCTCGCGCGATCGGTCGAGACCTCCCACACCAGGTCGCCCGCGTCCTCGCGGATGCGCCAGTACTGCTCCGCCGCGAGCCACGCGCGGGACGCGTGGGTCCCGGCGCCGGGCGCGTTGTACGTCACCGCCTGGATCTCACCTTCCTGGTGCACGAGCTGCGCGACGTTGCCGAGGTGGTTGCGCACCTCGAGGATCGTGTTCGACCCGAGCACCTCGGCGACCGACGTCTCGATCGCGCCGCCGTGGAGATCGTAGAAGTAGGTCGACATGTAGCCGGCGTACGCGTCCGCGTTCGAGTTCAGATCGATGACGAGCTGCCCGCCGGACTCGGCGATCGTCGCGCCGCTGTCGGCGAAGCTGTTCCAGTAGGGCCCCGTGCCCGCGGTGTCGAACGTGTCCTGGAGGAGCGTCAGGTCCCCGCAGGCGATGGTCATGCCGCCGTCGGGGTCGCCGCCGCCGTCGCCGGACGCGTCGGGCGACGCCTCGCAGACGCCGGCGACGCACACCTGGCCGGGCGGACAGCGGCCATCGGCGCCGCAGCGGTAGCGCGTGCCGTCGAAGCCGAAGTCGAAGCTGCACGCTCCGAGCAGCACGAGGAGAGCGGCCGCGCGCATCAGCTCGCGTTCACTCCGGGCAGCGTGATCGTCACCGGCGACGACAGCGTGCCGTAGCGGCCGGCGCCGAGGTTGACGTCGAGCGGCGCCAGCGGGAACGGCGCGGTCGCGCGGAAGCGCTCGGTCCACGTGCTGCCGTCGGGCGCGGTCTCCCAGATCACGGTCGCGCCGGTGCCGCGCATGCGCCACCACCGGTGCATCGTGCGGTCGATCGTGAGCGTCGTGCCCGCGACCGCCGCGTCGCTGACCACCACGCGCATGTCGATCGTCGTGCCGTCGAGCGTCATGTCGATGCGGGTGCCGCCGCTCGTCCCCGGCACCGCCGCCTCGAGGTAGCTGACGAAGTTCGACGCCGACGGCAACGTGCTGGCGTCGATGGTGACGCCGTCGCCGCGCGAGAAGTCCCAGAGGTGCGAGCTGTCCATGCCGCAGAACGAGCTCGAGCTCCCGGTCTGGTAGGTGAGGACGAGGTTGCCGCCCGTCTCCTGCACGGTGCAGCCGCTGTTCTGGTAGACGTACCAGACCGGATAGAGCCCGGACGTGGCGAAGTCGTCGCGCAGCTCGTCGGCCGGGCAGTACGGGATCGTCGTCGGGCCGGGGTTCACCGCCTCGAAGCTCGAGCGCGAGAGCGTGCTCACCGTGCCGCCGGCGGCGACGACGCCCTGGACGTGCGAGACGTCGAAGGGCAGCGCGCGGCGGTGGAGGAGGCTCCAGCTCGCGCCGTCGGTGGAGAGCTCCCAGATCATGTCGCCGCTCTCCTCGCGGATGCGGAAGAAGCGCTCGTTCGACTGCCACGCGCGCTGCGCGAGCGTGCCCGGGGAAGGCACGCTGAAGAGCCCGGCGAAGACCGTCGACCCCTCGACGGTGAGCTGCGCCTTGTTGCCGAGGTGATTGCGCACCTCGAGGATCGTCGCGTCGGCCGCGGTCTCGACCAGCTCGGCGACGATCGCGCCGCCGTGGAGGTCGTACAGGTAGAACGACTCGTAGCCGCCGTAGCCCTCGGCGCCCGGCGCGAGATCGATGACGAGGCGACCGCTCGACTCGGTGACGGTGACGTTCGCGGCGCTGAACGGGTCGAAGAACGGGCCGTCGCCGGCGGTCGCGAAGTCGTCGCGGAGGAGGTCGAGCGTGCCGCACGCGGTGCTCGTGATCGTGCCGTCGCTCGGCGCGTCGGGCAGGTCGCCGTCGGCGCCGGCCCCGTCGTCGGCGGCCGCGTCGTCGGCGGCCGCATCCGACCCCGCCTCACATACCCCGGCGACGCAGGTCTGGCCTGGCGGGCACGCGCCGCCGGCACCACAGCGGTAGCGGGTGCCGTCGAAGCCGAGGTCGAACGCGCATCCACCCAGGCCGGCAAAGATTGCCGCGACAACCGCAAGGACCCCGGGCCGCACGCGGTCATTGTCGCCCCAAGCGCTCCGCGACGGAAGCAGGTATCATTTACGCTTGCCAGGCCGTGCTCCGGCCTCGCAGCATGTAGGGTGGAGGATCATCTGCCCGCGGTCGACACGGTAGCTCACGTCGCGCCATGACCTCGTCGAAGCGCGCCAACGCCAGGGACATCATGTTCGGCCGGTATCGCCTGTGCGGGCGACTGGCGGCCGGCGGCATGGCCGAGGTGTGGGCGGCGCAGCTCCTCGCGCCCGGCGGCTTCGTGAAGCCGATGGTGATCAAGCGCGTCCTGCCCGAGCTCGCCGAGAACCAGTCGTTCATGAAGATGCTCATGACCGAGGCGCGCGTGGCGGCGCGGCTCTCGCACGCGAACGTGTGCAGCGTCTTCGAGCTGGGCGAGGTCGACGGCGAGTACTACATCGCGATGGAGTACCTGCGGGGCGCGCCGCTGTCGCACCTGCTCAAGAGCGGCGGTGCGCTCACGCCCGACCTGGCGGTGGCGATGGTGGCGCAGGCGTGCGACGGGCTCCACTACGCTCACGAGCAGCGCGATCAGGGAGGCAACCTGCTCGGGCTCGTCCATCGCGACGTGTCGCCGCACAACCTGTTCGTCACCGTCGACGGCGTGGTGAAGGTCCTCGACTTCGGCATCGCCAAGGTCGACGACGGGATCAGCGAGCGGACCGAGGAGGGCAAGGTCAAGGGCAAGCTCACGTACATGTCGCCGGAGCAGCTCGCGGCGGATTCGCTCGATCGACGGACGGACGTGTGGGCGCTCGGCGTGGTGCTGTGGGAGCTCCTCACCGGCAAGCGGCTGTTCGGCGGCGGCGGCCCGGCGGACACCGTCGACGGCATCCGCAACGCGAAGGTGCCGAAGCTCGCGGCGCTCGGCGCGGAGCACGCGCGGCTCGACGCGGTGATCGCGCACGCGCTGCGGGTCGACCGCGCGCAGCGATTCGCGACGGCGGCGGAGCTGCGGCGCGCGCTGCTCGAGGCGATCCAGCCGGAGTCGCCGGCGACGACCGATCAGATCGTGCACGTGGTGTGGGAGCGGTGCGGGAACGAGGTGCGCGTGAACGACCGGCGCTTCGACGACGACGGCGGGGACACGGAGGTGCGGCTGCCGACCGCCGCGACGTCGTCGATGGCGGCGATGGGCGCGCTCGATCGGCTGCCGCTGCGCGCGGAGGAGACGGAGCCGTCGGTGCCGTCGGTCGAGAAGATGCTCGGCGCCGAGGCGCTCGCGCTGCCGCGCACGTCGGTGCCGACGGTGGAGGACTGGCGTGGCGCGATGACGCCGTCGGTCGACACGTCGCCGGAGATCGAGGTCGTGCGCGCGCAGACGCCGGCGACCGGGTCGGAGGTCAAGCCGGCGCCGATGCCGACGCCGACACCGACGCCGGTCGTCGCGGGGTTCGGGGAGGAGGCGCCCAGCCGGTGGCGGGCGATCGCGATCGCGATCCTGGTGGTGGGCGCGGGCGCGATCGCGATGCTGTGGTGGATGCGGACGAAGGGCGAGGCGACGGAGGCGGAGGCGGAGAAGCTGACGGCGGTCGCGGCGGTGAGTGGAGGTGGAGGC
>JAIOII010000412.1 GCA_019912685.1 Kofleriaceae bacterium | reverse complement strand
GGAGTGCGGGTCGCAGGCGGCGCCTCGGCCAGCGCCGCAGGCGACGCAGCCCCCGTAACCGGCCGTTCCCCCTGGCGCTCCGCGGCCTTGCCGTTCGTCGGCGCCTGGATCGCCGCCAGCTCGGCGCTGACCTCGGCCAGCAGATCGGCCTTCTCCCGGTACGGCATGAACCCGCTCTTGAACCCCGCGATGATGATCTCCTTCAAGGTCGACAGCGGCCACCCGTACGCCTTGTGGCAGAGCCACATCTCCTTCGACACGGTCGTGTCGGTGATGAGCCGGTTGTCGGTGTTGATCGTCACCCGCAGGCCGTAGTCGACGTAGAAATCGACCGGGTGCGTCTCGAAGCTCGACGCCGCCTTGGTCTGCACGTTCGACGACGGGCACACCTCGAGCGGGATGCGGTGGTCGTTCACGTAGTTGAGGAGGTCGCCGTTCTCGACCAGCCGCGTGCCGTGACCGATGCGGTGCGCGCCGCACTTGTGCAGCGCCTGGTGGATCGAGTCGGGACCGAACGACTCGCCGGCGTGCGCCGTGCACGAGATGTTGTTGTCGATGACGAGCTGGAACGCCTGGCGGTGCACCTTGGCCGGGTTGCCGACCTCGGCGCCGGCGACGTCGAACCCGACGACGCCGCGGTTCTTGAACGCGACGCACAGCTCGGCGATGCGCAGGCTCGACTCCGACGAGAGCGAGCGGATCGCGCACAGGATCACGCCGTAGCGGATGCCGTACTGGCGCTTCGCCGCGCGCAGGCCGCGCATCACGGCCTCGACGACGGACGCCGGGCGCAGCCCCTCGCGCGTGTGCAGCAGCGGCGAGTAGCGCACCTCGAGGTAGCGCACGTTCTCCTTCCACGCGTCCTCGGCGAGCTCGAACGCCGAGCGCTCGAGCGCCTCCTCGGTCTGCATGACCGAGAGCGTGATGTCGAACGCCTTCAGGTAGTCCTCGAGCGAGGCGCACTTCTCGCCGGCGTAGAGCAGGTTGAAGAGCTCGCCGCGATCGAAGGTCGGCAGCTTGACGTGTTGCTTGCGCGCCAGGTCGAGGATGGTGTCGAGGCGCAGCGAGCCGTCGAGGTGGCAGTGGAGGTCGGTCTTGGGAAGCTTCTCGATGAACTCGAGAGAGAGCTCGGGAGTCATGGGGCACCTTCTCTCCGGAGCCCAGCCCGCGCAACAGGATCGTGAGGTCAGCTCACCTGCGCGATTCCGCCGCCTTGCGCTCGATCCCCTCGAGGACCGCGCCGGCGACGTTGCGCTGCTCGAGCTGCTCGATGTGGCGGATGCCAGTCGGCGACGTGATGTTGAGCTCGGTCAGCTTGCCGCCGATGACGTCGAGCCCGACGAGCAGCTGGCCGTGCTCGCGCAGGACGGGCGCGACCGCGCGGATGATCGCGCGGTCGTCGTCGTCGAGCTCGGTCCTCACCGGCTTGCCGCCGACGTGCAGGTTGCCGCGCGCCTCGTTCTTCGCCGGCACGCGCAGGACGGCGCCGATCGGCTCGCCGTCCCAGAGCACGATGCGCTTGTCGCCGTTCGCCGCCTCGGGCAGGTAGCGCTGCGCGACCGTCCAGCGCGCGCCTGCCGCCGTCGCGTTCTCGATGAGCGACGACGTGTTGGGGTCGCCGTCGCGCACGACGAACACACCGAGGCCGCCGTAGCCGTCGACGGGCTTCACGACGATCGCCCCGCCCTGCTCGCGCTGGAACTGCGCCAGGCGGCGCGGGCTGCGCGTCACGATCGTCGGCGGCGTGAGGTCCGGGAAGCGCAGGACAGCGAGGTGCTCGTTCAGCTCGCGCAGGCCGCGCGGGTCGTTGACGAGGAGCGTCTTGCCGCGCGCCTGGTCGAGGATCCACGTCGCGTGGAGGTACGACGTGTCGACCGGCGGGTCCTTGCGCATGAGGACGACGTCGAACGCCTCGAGCGGGATCGAGACGTGCGGCTCGACGGAGAACGCCTCCGCCGCGGTCGCCGCCGGGCGCACGAGCGTGAGCTGCGCCTCGGCGATCGGGTCGTCGTGCTCGAGCCCGAGGTGCTCGATCTGACACGTCCACACCTCGTGATCGCGACGCTGGGCCTCGAGCATCAGGGCGTAGGAGGTGTCTCCTGCGAGCGACAGCCGCTCGAGCGGGTCGACGATGAAGAGCGCGCGCACGAGGAGACCTTAGCCCGTCGTGCCGTTATCGGCTGCCCCGGAGGCCTGCGGGCCGGCTCCGCCCTCGTCGCCGCCGACGGCGATCTTGGTGGGCAGGAGGTGCTCGAGGCCGTGCTTGCGCAGGCGGTAGTAGAGCGTCGAGCGGTTGATGCCGAGCATGCGCGACGCCGACGCGATGTTGCCCTTGCTCTTCTCGACCGCCGCCATGATCTCCTTGCGCTCGCTGTCGAGCAGGCGCTCGGCGAGCGAACGGCCG
>JAIOII010000411.1 GCA_019912685.1 Kofleriaceae bacterium | reverse complement strand
CGTCGGCAACTGGCAGGCCGAGGCCGCGCGCTTCGCGCCGCAGCTCGCGAGCCGCGTCCACCTCGGCGCCGACCGCGCCTCCCACGCTCCGACCCCGCTCGTCATCACCTCCTACCAGACCCTCGCGCGCGACGTCGCGCGCCTCGGCAAGATCCGCTGGACCACGCTCGTCCTCGACGAGGCGCAGCAGGTGAAGAACCCCGACACCCAGCTGCGCGCCGCCGCCGCGGCGCTCGACGCGAAGAGCCGGTTCGCGATCACCGGCACGCCGATCGAGAACCACCTCGGCGAGCTGTGGTCCGAGCTCGACCTCGCCATGCCCGGCTACCTCGGCCGCCGCGCCGCGTTCGACGCGATCGTCCGCCGCCCCGTCGAGAAGTTCGCCGCCACCGTGCCCCTCGACGGCCTGCGCCAGCGGATCCGCCCGTTCCTGCTCCGCCGCACCAAGGCGCAGGTCGACGTCGAGCTCCCGCCGAAGACCGAGGTCATCGAGCGGGTCGAGCTCGAACCGGCGCAGCGCGATCTCTACGAGAGCCTGCGCCTGACCCTCGACGCCGACGTCCGCGCGGCGCTCGCGAAGAAGGGCATCCAGGGCGCCTCGATCACGATCCTCTCCGCGCTCCTGAAGCTGCGCCAGTGCTGCTGCGACCCGCGCCTCATCCGCTCCGAGCACGCCCGCAGCGTCCGCGCCTCCGCCAAGCTCGACCGCTTGCGCTCCATGCTCGAGGAGCTCGTCGACAGCGGCCGCTCGACGCTCGTGTTCTCGCAGTTCGCGACCATGCTCTCGCTCATCGCCGACGCCTGCGCGGGCGCCGGCATCCCGACGCTCTCCCTGACCGGCGCCACCCGCGATCGCGACGCCGTGGTGCGCCGCTTCCAGTCCGGCGAGTCACCCGTGCTCCTCGTCAGCCTGAAGGCCGGCGGCGTCGGCCTCAACCTCACCCGCGCCGACACCGTGATCCACTACGACCCGTGGTGGAACCCCGCCGCCGAGGCCCAGGCCACCGACCGCGCGCACCGCATCGGGCAGGATCGCCCCGTCCACGTCTACAAGCTCGTCGCGCGCGCGACCCTCGAGGAGACCATCCTCCGCCTGCAGGACGAGAAGCGCGCCCTCACCGACGCGGCCCTCGCGTCCGGCGCGGCCCCGAAGCTGACCGCCGCCGACCTGCACGCGCTCTACCAGCAGCTCACCTGACCGCGTGGACGAGCGGCTCGCCGCGGGCGAAGGCGGTGACGCTCGCCAGCGTGGTCTCGGCGATCGCGGCGAGGGCCTCGCGCGTGAGGAAGGCCTGGTGCGACGTGATGATCACGTTGGGGAAGGTGAGGAGCCGCGCGAGGACGTCGTCCTGCAGGACCTGGCCCGAGAGGTCCTCGAAGAAGATGCCTTCCTCCTCCTCGTAGACGTCGAGGGCGGCGCCGCCGAGGCGGCCGCGCTTGAGCGCGCCGATCATCGCGCGCGTGTCGATCAGCGCGCCGCGGCCGGTGTTGACCAGGATCACGCCGGGCTTCATGCGCTCGATCGCGGCGGGCCCGATCAGGTGGTGGGTCTCGCGCGTCAGCGGCACGTGCAAGGAGATGAGATCGGCGCGCGCGTAGAGCTCGTCGAGCGAGACGTACGTGATCGCCGGATCGGCCGCCGGATACTTGTCGTGCGCGAGCACCGTGCAGCCGAAGCCGGCGAAGATCTTCGCCGCGACCCGGCCGATCTTGCCGGTGCCGATCAGGCCGACGGTCTTGCCGTGCAGATCGAAGCCGACGAGGCCTTCGAGCGAGAAGTTGCCCTCGCGCACGCGCGCGTGGGCGCGGTGGATCTTGCGGACGAGCGAGAGGACGAGCGCGACCGTGTGCTCGGCGACCGCGTACGGCGAGTACTCGGGGACGCGCACGACCGGCAGGCCGAGGCGCGCCGCCGCCGCGAGGTCGACGTGGTTGAAGCCCGCGGAGCGGAGCGCGACGAGCCGGATGCCGGCGCGCCGCACGGCGGCGAGCACCTCGGCGTCGAGGCGGTCGTTGACGAACGCGCAGACCACGTCGTGGCCGGCGCACAGGGGCGCCGTGGCCGCGGTGAGCCGGGGCTCGAGGAACGCGAGCTCGTGGGCGCGGTCGTGGTTCGCCGCCGTGAACGACTCCCGGTCGTAGCGGTGCGCGTCGAAGAGGACGATCTTCACGCCGCCGAAGGTAGCAACATCAGATCCCGTGGTGAACCGGGCCGGCGTGGCGTACGGGCACGCCGCGCGTGAGCGCCGCGGGGTCGCGGTAATCGTGCGCGATGGGCCCACCACCGCGGACGATCGCGTCCAGGCTGTACCGTCCCGCGCCCGACGCCACGATCATGAGGAGGCCGCCCATGATCGACAGGTTCTTCATGAACTGGACCATCTGCGTCAGGCGCTCGGCGCCGGTCAGGTTCCAGAAGTCGTGGAAGAACAGGCTCGTCACGATCAGGAACGCGAACAGGCCGAGCGCGCCGATGCGGGTCAGGAAGCCGAACAGGAGCGAGAGGCCGCCGAGCAGCTCGGCCATGCCGGCGACGTACACGAGCGTCTCGGCCCCGGGTACGCCCGCGCTGTTCATGTAGGCGGTGCTCCCGGCCGGATCGCTCAGCTTCGAGAATCCGCTGACGAGGAAGATGGCCGACACCGCGATGCGCGCGACGAGCGCAGTTACGTGCCGGGCCGTGACCGCGCTATCGGTCACCACCGGCTGGCCGAACAGGAAACGGCTGACGGAGCTGGTCGTTGTCGTGATCGCCATGACGCACCTCGTGGCGACGGAAGAGCAATGTCCGGGCCACGTTGGCATACACTGCCCGGATGGACCGCGTCGCACGCGCCCTGGGACTCGCCACGGAGCTGGCCGACGGCGAGCGCCTTCCGGAGCGTGCGGCGGCGGCGAGGCGCGCGGTCGCGATCGGCGACCCGCAGGCGCACGCCGACAAGCTGTTCGCGGTGCTCGATCACCACGGGTTGCTCGGCGACGACGGACGGCTGCGCGACGACGTCCAGCTCGTGTCGATCGGTGATCACTTCGACTTCGGCACGCGCGCGCAGGCCACGCTCGACGCCGCGCGCGTCGACGGACCGCGCTTCCTGCGCTGGCTGTGCGCGCACCCGCCGGCGCAGACGACGGTGCTCGTCGGAAACCACGACACGGCGCGCGTCATGGAGCTGGCGGCGGTGACCGACGCTCGCTTCGACGCGGCGGCGGCGCTCGCCGGCGAGCTCATCACGCTGAAGGAGCGCGCGCCGGAGCAGGCGCGCGAGCGGCTGCGCGACGAGTACATGGTCTCGTTCCCCGAGGTGCCGACGCTCGGCATCGTGCACCGCGACTTCTCGGCGTTCACCGAGGCGCAGCGGGCGCTGGTGCAGCGCGAGCTGCTCGCCGGGCGGCTGCGGCTCGCCGCGGCGGCGCGCGCCGAGGCCGGGTTCGAGG
>JAIOII010000410.1 GCA_019912685.1 Kofleriaceae bacterium | reverse complement strand
GCGACGAGCGGCTTCACCCCGTGAAGGTAACGCGGCGTGGCCGAGTGGCCACTCGAGTTGCCTGCGACCGACTCTCATCACCCCGGCGGGGGCGGCGCTCCCTGGCCAGCCGACCTGCCGGCGGCCCCACCTGCGCGACGTGAACGATCGCGCGAGACCCCCTCTGGTTTCGTGCGCTTGCGCGGCCGCGCGCATGGCACGGATCGCGCTAACCGAGCCGGCCATGCGCCTCTCCCTCCTCGCTGCTTGCCTCTCGCTCCCGCTCCTCGCGTGCGCCGGTGCCGATCCCGATGACGGCCCGTCGCCGTTCGACGACGAGTACCCGGTCTCGGACCTCGACTCGATCTTCGACGGCGCGCCGGACAACCGCACGCTCCCCGACGAGAACAAGGCCGACGCGCAGTACCCGAAGCAGTTCTTCGAGCTGGTGCGCGACCAGTCCCCGGTGAAGAGCCAGGGCAGCCGCGGCGTGTGCTCGATCTTCGCGACCGTCGCGCTGATGGAGAACCTCTACATCAAGGCCGGGATGCCCAACCCGGACTTCTCCGAGCAGTACATGCAGTGGTCGACGAAGGAGCAGGTGCGCGAGTACCGCTACACCGAGGGCTCGAACGCCGACGCCAACCTCCGCGCCGCGAGCCAGTACGGCATCGTCGAGGAGGCGAAGTGGCCGTACGAGAGCTTCAAGTGGTCGGCGGCCAACGACGCCGAGTGCGGCGGCACCGAGAACTTGCCGACCAAGTGCTACACGAACGGCGCGCCGCCCCAGACCGCGATCGACGCGATCAAGTGGAAGCTGCCGCGCGGCCGCTGGCTCAACACCAACTCGATCAAGGCGCACCTCACGACCAAGCGCCACGGCGTGAACGTCGGCATGACGTTCTATTACCAGTCGTGGAACCACCGGAAGTCGCCGCTCCCCGTCAACACCGGCTACTGGCGCGAGGGCATCGTTCTCTACCCGAACGCCCAGGACAAGGAGAAGTCGCTCGAGATGCGCGCCGGCCACGCGATCCAGATCGTGGGCTGGGATGACGAGAAGGAGGTCGTGCGCGTCGACGAGAAGGGCGAGCCGATGAAGGACGCCGACGGCAACGTGCTCACGGAGAAGGGCTTCTGGATCTTCAAGAACTCCTGGGGCACGGGCAGCTTCGGCGCCGCCAACCCGCACGGTGACGGCTACGGCTACCTCTCGTACCAGTACGTGTCGGAGTACGGCACCGCGTACGTGTCGGACGTGCCGCGCTACGAGACGCCGGCCGAGACCTGCGACAACGGCACCGACGACGACGGCGACGGCCAGGTCGACTGCGACGACGCCCAGTGCGCGGCCCACGCTTCGTGCCAGGCGACGCCGACGGAGCGCACGTACTCGTCGACCACGTCGGCCGCGATCCCGGACAACGCGCCGGCGGGCGTGACCAGCACGATCGACGTGCCCGACGCCGGCACGGTCGGCACCGTCAAGGTGACGCTCGACATCACCCACACGTACCGCGGCGACCTGAAGGTCGTGCTCGCGCACGACGGCCAGACCGTGACGCTGCACGATCGCACCGGCGGCTACGAGGACGACCTCACGCTGACCGTCGACGCGGCGGCGCTCGCCGGCACCGCGCTCCAGGGCGCGTGGACCCTCACCGTGAGCGACCACGCGAGCTACGACACCGGCACGCTGAACGGCTGGTCGCTCGAGATCGTCACGCAGTAACGATTCGCGCCCACGCGCGCTTGCCGCCTGGGCGTGCCTTCGCCATCATGAACATGATGGCGGAGCTGCGTCAGGTAACACGGACGGGGGTGCGCGCGCTCGGCGCGGGACTCGTCGGTGCCGCTCTGATCCTCATGGGTCTGGCGGCGCTTCGCGCTCCGGATCCCGGGTCGCAGGTGGGCGTCGTGCCGCTGCTCACGAGCGGTGGCGCGCTCACCATCACGGCGCTCGGCGTCCTGGCGCTCGGGGTGCGGCGCTGGCTGGGACAGTGGATGCGGCGGGCGCGCCTCAGTCGAAAGCTGCCGCGCGCCGTCGTCGTCCGCAAGTAGTCGCGTAAACGTCGGCGCATGTCGCGCGCCGCTGCGGTCTCGGTCGTCGTCCTGTCGCTCGTCGCCCTGTCGCTCGTCGCCTGCGGTCCGCCGCCCGCGCCGCGTCGCAGCGAGGTCGACCTCGTCACGACGGCCGAGAAGTCGGGGTGGATCACGACCGGGCGCTACGACGAGGCCGTGCGCCTGTGCCGCGATCTCGCGCGCGTGTACCCGGCGGCGGCGCGCTGCGATCGGTACGGCGTCACGCCCGAGGGGCGCGACATGGTCTACCTCGTCGTCTCGCAGGACGGCGTGCTGTCACCCGAGGAGGCGGCGCGGCGTCGCCGTCCGGTGATCTTCGTGCAGGCCGGCATCCACGCCGGCGAGATCGAGGGCAAGGACGCCGGCTTCGCGCTCCTGCGCGACGTGCTCGACGGCACGGTCGCCGGCGAGCCGCTCACCGCCGTCACCGTCGTGTTCGTGCCGGTCGTGAACCCCGACGGTCACGAGCGCTTCGGCCCCGCCCACCGCGTGAACCAGCGCGGGCCGGCGGAGATGGGCTTCCGCACGACGGCGCAGAACCTGAACCTCAACCGCGACTACGTGAAGGTCGACGCGCCCGAGACGGCGGCGCTGCTCGAGCTCTTCGCGCGGTGGGACCCGGTCATCTACGTCGACCTGCACACGACCGACGGCGCCAAGTTCGAGCACGACGTCGCCGTCCTCGTCGCGCCGCTCGGCGCGCGCCCCGACGGCCTCGAGCGCACGGCGAAGACGCTGTCGGACGCCCTGCAGGCGCGGCTCGCCGCGGCCGGCCACCTGCCGCTCGACTTCTATCCGTCGTTCGACGTGTACGACGATCCGTCGAGCGGCTTCACCACGGGCGACGCGCCCGCGCGCTTCTCGCAGGCGTACGCGGCGGCGCGCGACCGCATCGGCGTGCTCGTCGAGACCCACTCGTGGCGCGTCTACCAGGAGCGCGCGCAGGCGATGCGCGACGTCCTGCTCGCGCTCTTCGAGCGCGCGGCGAGCGACGCGCCGGCGTGGCGGAAGGCGATCGACGAGGCGGGCGTGGCCGCGACGCGGCTCGGCGGCGCGGACGTGGTCCTCCTCACGCAGGGCGGCCCCGAGGCGCGGACGATCGACTTCCGCGGCTACGCGTACGAGCGGCGGCCGTCCGACGTCTCGGGCGGGACGTGGACCGTGTACGACGAGCAGACGCCGCAGGTGTGGAAGGTGCCGCTGCGTGACCGCGTGGCGCCGGCGTTGACGGTGAAGGCGCCGCGCGGCGGCTACTACGTGCCCGCGGCGTGGGCGGCGATGGTGGCGCCGCGCCTCGAGCGCCACCGCGTCGCGTTCTCGCGGCTGACGAGGCCGGTGACCGTCGAGGACGGGCAGGTGTTCCGCGCCGAGTCGGTGACCTACGCGCCGCCGTTCGAGGGACGGACGCGCGCGGACGTGAAGGGCGCGTGGGTGCCCGAGCGGGTCGAGCTGGGCGCCGGCGCCCTGTGGGTGCCGATCGGCCAGCGCGGCGCGCGGCTGGCGCTCCACCTGTTCGAGCCGACCGCGCCCGACTCGTTCGCGGCGTGGGGCTTCTTCAACGTGGTCTTCGAGCAGAAGGAGTACATGGAGAGCTACGTCGCCGAGGAGGTCGCGCGCGAGATGCTCGCGGCGACGCCCGCGCTGCGCGCCGAGCTCGACGCCTGGATCGCCGCCGACGCCGAGCGCGCGAAGTCGTCGCGCGCGCGCCTCGAGTTCTTCTACCGGCGGCATCCGTCCTGGGACGCGCAGAAGGACCGGCTGCCGATCGTGAAGTCCGACACGGTGCCGGCGGAGATGATCGTCGACTGATGTGGGCTTAGAGTGCCGCGCATGGTGACGTCCGCCGCCGACTACCTCGACGCGCTCTGGCGCGACTACACCGCGATCACGCCGCAGGCGACGCGGATCCACGCGCTGTTCGCGGCGCGCGGCGAGACCATCGTGAACGATCACGTCGCGCTCAGGACGTACGGCCGTCCCGGCATCGAGCTGGCGGCGGTGGCGCGGCCGTTCGTCGCGCGCGGCTGGGAGCCGCGCGACGACTATCGCTTCGACGACAAGCACCTGCGCGCGCGGTACTTCCAGCACGCCGACGCGAGCCTGCCCAAGGTGTTCGTCTCCGAGCTGTGCGTCGACGAGCTGTCGGCGGGCGCGGCGGCGATCATCGACGGCCTCGTCGCGCAGCTGCCGGCCGGCTTCGGCGAGCGCGACGACCTGCCGTACGCGGGCCGGCCGTGGTCGATCGCGCACGCGACCTACCAGGCGCTCCTCGCGGAGAGCGAGTACGCCGCGTGGATGTCCGCGTTCGGCTTCCGCGTCAACCACTTCACCGTCGACGTCGGGCGGCTGCGCACCCTCGACGGCCTCGACGCCGTGAACGCGCTGGTCGCGGGCGCGGGCTTCGAGCTGAACCGCGCGGGCGGGCTCGTGAAGGGCACGCCGGCCCAGCGCCTCGAGCAGTCGTCGACGTGCGCCGACGCCGTCGACGTCGCGTTCACCGACGGCGTGTTCCGCGTGCCTTCTTGTTACTACGAGTTCGCGAAGCGGCACCCGCTGCCCTCGGGCGAGCTCTTCCAGGGCTTCGTGCCGGCCTCGGCCGACAAGCTCTTCGAATCGACCGACGTGAAGCGGGGCTGACCCGCCCGTCGGCGTGTGCGCTGGCGCTCGGGAGCGCCGCCCCGGATCGTCCGTGAAACCCGCCCCACATGGCCCGCAACCGGCGGGAGCCGGGAGGTACGATGTCGTCGTGGGGACTGACGCGGAAGCCCAGCATGCTGGGGCCGACGAGCGCTTTGTCGTGCGCGGGAAGCTCGGCGCCGGCGGCATGGGCGTCGTCTATCGCGCGCTCGATCGGGCGCAGCAGCGCGAGGTCGCCCTCAAGACCCTGAAGGCGCAGAGCGCCCGCGACCTGTACCGGTTCAAGCGCGAGTTCCGCTCGCTCTGCGATCTCGCCCACCCCAACCTGTGCGCGCTCTACGAGCTGCACACGACGGGGGACGAGTGGTTCTTCACGATGGAGCTGGTCCGGGGGGTGGGCTTCATCGACTGGGTGCGCCCGTCCAGCGGCAGCGACGTCCCGCACTTCGAGGGCGAGGAGGGCGACACGACCCCGATCACCGGCGAGCTCGTGCCGCGATCGCGCACCGAGATCCTGTCGGCGCAGCCGAAGATCGATCGCATCGAGCGCGGCATCGGCCAGCTCTGCGACGGCGTGTATGCGCTGCACGCCGCCGGCAAGCTGCACCGCGACCTCAAGCCGTCGAACGTGCTGGTCGAGCCGACGGGGCGCGTCGTCCTCCTCGACTTCGGCCTCGTGGCCGACGTCGAGACGCTCGGCGTCGATCACACGCACGAGCGCGCCGCCGTCGGCACGCCGGCGTACATGTCGCCCGAGCAGGCCGCCGACACGCCGCTCACCGCCGCCAGCGACTGGTATGCGGTGGGCGTCATCCTCTACGAGTCGCTCACCGGCCGCCGCCCGTTCGAGGGCCGCCCCGACGAGGTGATGCGGCGCAAGCAGCACGAGACGCCGCCGCGCCCGGTCGTGCTCGCCCCCGAGACGCCGCCGCACCTCGACGAGCTGTGCATGGCGCTGCTCTCGCC
>JAIOII010000409.1 GCA_019912685.1 Kofleriaceae bacterium | reverse complement strand
GATCGGTGAGCCCTGCGGCGACGTCTGCCAGCTCGCGAAGACGTACGTGCGGCTGCCGACCTCGACCGTCGCGCCGACGACGCCGAGGTGCTCGCCCTCGAGCCGGCACTCGACCGTCGGCGGCTGCGGCGGCTGCGGCGGGGTCGGCGGCGTCGGATCGACCGGCGGCTCGCCGGCGACGGCGGCGTCGACGTCGCCGGGAATCCCCGGATCGGGCGTGCCCGGATCACCCGGGTCGCCGGGTCCCGACGGCTCGAAGGCACAGGCGCTGAGGATCGTTGCGCAAAGGACGTACAGGCGCATGGCGTTCTCCCACCGTCGGGAAATGCATCCAGCGCGCCGAGCCTCCACGATCGTGATTGCGCGTGTTTCGCGTTACCGATCGCGGGAGCGCACACCCGCCTACGAGGAGCCGGCTCCCCACGCGCCGTGGAACGTGATCGGCACGTGGTGTGCGAACCAGCAGCGCGCGGTAGGCCCATCGGAGATCTGCGCGCTGCGATAGATCGCGAGAAAGGCGCGATCACGCGCGGCGTCGTGTCCCAGCGTGAGCGCGAACTCACCGTCTGGGCCCGCGAGCACCACCTCGGTCACCGCCTCCGACGCGCCGACCCGGTGGCGATCGACGTCGCCGCGCTCGGTGTCGATGCGCGCGACGCCGCCGAGGTCGTGGTCGGTGGCCCACACGAAGCGGTGGCGGGCGCCCTCGTGCCCGGGCCCGACCTGCGGGAAGTCGCACGCCACGTCGGCGAGCGGCGCGCTCGTGAACGTGCGCGCGCGCAGGTCGAGGCGCGCGCGACAGAGCCGCGCCTGCGCCAGCGCGTCGGCGCCCGCGCCGTCGACGCTGTTCACCGCCGCGAACGACGCGAAGTCGGGATAGCGGCAGTAGTCGACGACGATCGTGTCGCCGTCCTCGAACGCGTTGGCGAGGTGGAACTGGTGGAACGCCGGCACCGTGAAGCGGACGACGTCGCGCGGCGCGTCGAGCGGCACCGCGATGATCTCGCTGCCGTGCTGCGGCTCCCAGCGGAAGATGCTCTGGAACGTGCCGAGGCCGGTGAGCGCGCGGGGCACGTCGATGCGCACCGGCGACACGAAGAAGATCGCGTGGCGCGCGCTGACCGCGAAGTCGTGCAGCATCACCGGCGCGGCGAGCGGCACGCTGCCGAGCCGACGCGCGGGCCCGGCGTCCGGCAGCTCGTACAGGTGGAGCCGCGACGTCCGCCCGTACGCCGTGCCGAAGTTGTAGGTCGCGCGCCGCGCCGCGACGCGGTGGGGGTGCGCCGAGAACATCGCGCCGACGACGCCGCCGAGGTCGCGCTCGCCGATCGTCGTCAGGCTCTCGGGATCGATCTCGACCGGCCGACCACCCTCCATGAGCGCGAACATCCGCCGCTGCCACAGCAGCACGTTGGTGTTCGCCGTGTTCTTCTGCCGGCCGCGCGCGGCGTTCAGCACGCGGCGCCACGGCGGCGCCGACCAGCCGTGACGCATCTTGCCGGCGGCGCGCTCCTCGCACAGGCCGGCCGTCGCGGTGATGCGGCAAGCGCCGGCGACGCGCCCGCCCGCGAAGCGCACGGCCGTGATGGCGCCGTCGCCCTCGAACGGGTGCAGGTAGCGGCGTCCGAACAGCTCGAAGACGGCGGGGCCGTTGCGGTAGAGCGTGCCCTCGAGCATCGGAGGCAGCGTGCCCTCGACGGCGAGCGGCTCGAAGCCGTGCTCGCGCGCGAGCCCGCGGCGGAAGAGCGCGTCGGCGATCGCGGTGTTCATGTCGCGACGCAATACATAGCGCACTCGCGCCCGCGAGGCGCGCGCTCAGCCCACGGTGCCCGGGGAGGACTCGTCATCCTCCGCGGGTGAGCCCGCCGACAGCTCCGCCGCATCCGGATGCTTCGCGACGTAGCGCCGCAGCTGGTTGCGGTGGATCCCGAGGCGGCGTGCGGCGCGCGTCACGTTGCCGCTCTCGTCGCGCAGCGCGGCGAGGATGACGCCGTGATCCGGCAGGGTCGCGGGCTTGGGCCGCACCGATCCCGGTGGCAGGGTCGCCATCTCGCCGGGCACGAGCAGCCGGCCCGCGCTGCCGTCGAGGTCCTCGGAGCGGACGACCTTGCGCGCCGCCTCGGTCGCGGCGTGCGCCGCGCGGCCCACCTCGCCCATCAGCTCGCGCACGTTGCCGGGCCACGGCCGCAGGAGACACGCCTCGACGAGCGACGGGTGCGGAGGCAGCGCGGAGCTCCTCGCCGCCTCGGCGACCAGCCACGCGATGTCCTCGAGTCGCTCGCGCAGCGCCGGCAGCCGCACCTCGGGCCGCCCGATGCGGAAGTAGAGGTCGTCGCGGAACTTGCCCGCCTGCACCTCGCCGCGCAGATCGCGAAGCGTCGCCGCGACGATGCGCAGCTCGATCGGGCGCGGCCTGGCGGCGCCGAGCGGCATCACCTCGCCGGTCTCGAGCACGCGCAGGAGCTTGGCCTGCACCTGCGCGTCGAGCTCGGCGATCTCGTCGAGGAACAGCGTGCCGTGGTCGGCCGTGACGAGGTAGCCGTCGGCGTCCTTGTCGGCGCCGGAGTACGCGCCCTTCTTCGCGCCGAAGAGGAGGCGCTCGGCGACGCCCGCCGGGATCGCGGCGCAGTTCACGGCGACGAGCTCGCCGGTCGCGCCCGACGCGCGATGGAACGCGCGCGCCGCGAGCTCCTTGCCCGCGCCGCTCTCGCCGGTGAGGAGCAGCGTCTTGCCGCCCCGCGCCGCGCGCTCGACCGCGTCCCATGCGTGGCGCAAGGTCGGACCGACGATGGCGCCGTCCACGGTCGCGACCTCGGCGTCCTCGAACGGCTGGATGTCGGGGACGAGCAGGCTGACCGTGCGGCCGGTGCGCACGACCACCGGCGGCAGCGCGGTCACCTCGCCGTCGGCCACGAGCGAGCCGCCGACGAACGTGCCGTTGCGGCTGCCGAGGTCGGCGACCTGGAAGCGCGTGCCGTTCCACCGGATGCGCGCGTGCTGGCGGGAGAGCCGATCGTCGCCGGTCTGCGCCAGGCTCTCGCGGCCGAGCACGAGGCCGGGCGGCGGCACGCGCAGGGTGAGCAGCCGCGGCGTCTCGCAGCTCCAGACCACGACCACACCCGCCACCGGCCGGCCGGCCTGGCCGACGTCGACCTCGCTGTCCCGCGTGGTCTGTGCCATGCCCGGCCGAGTATACGAGGAGTTAGGACGGAGTGGGTGCCCGGGCACGTGCCCGGCCGCGGCCGGCCGGATCCGCGCCCTTGCCACGACATGCGCGTCCGAGCGGCGCGCGGGAGACCGCCGCGAACCCCGCTCGCGCGTGCGCCGCCGCGTGGCACGCGCGTCGCTATGGCCCTCCGCCAAACGGAGGCTTCATGTTTCGAAGAAAGACTCGCTTCTCGCGTTCATGGCAGCTCGGGCTCGCGCTCTCGGTGATGGCGGCGTGCGGCGGCGACGACGGCGGTGACGGTGCTGACGCCGACGCGGGCGCCGACGTCGACGCGCCCGACGGGCCGGTCGCCGTCTCGCGGCGCGCCTCGAAGTCCGGCACCATCGCGGTGACCAACGACGACACGCGCGTCGTGATGGTCAACCCGGAGAGCGGCTCGGTGTCGATCTTCGACACCGCGACCGACGCTCGCATCGTCGAGCTCGCCACCGGCGGCGAACCGTCGTCGGTCGTCATCCACCCGGGCGACGACATCGCGTTCGTCGCCAACCGCGCCGACGCGACGGTCGTGAAGATCACGGGGCTGAAGAGCGGCTCGCCGCAGGTCGGCACGCCCCTGCCCGTCGGCTCCGAGCCGGTCGGCCTGGCGCTCTCGCCGACCGGCGCGCGCCTCTACGTCGCCGAGCTCGCCGAGGGCCGCGTCGCGGTCGTCGACACGGCGAGCATGACCGAGATCGGCGCGATCACCGCGCCGGAGCACCCGCGCGCGCTCGCCGTCACCAACGACGGCGACGAGGACGACACCGACGAGCTGATCGTCGTGCCCGAGTTCTTCGGCGAGGCCGGCCCCGGCGAGGAGGCGACCGACACGTCGCGCACCGGCCGCGTGCGCATCTACCAGGCGAGCGACCTCGCGGGCACGCAGGCGATCACGCTGGCGCCCATCGACTCCGGCTTCGCGCCGTCGACGGCCCCGGCCGGAGCGCCGACGGTGATGACGTCGCCCAACCAGATCTTCGGGGTCGTGGCGAACGGCACGAAGCTCTACCTGACGTCGATCTCGGCGTCGCCGGCGGCGCCGGCCAACTTCCGGACCAACGTGCAGCCGGTGGTCTACGTCGCCGACCTCGCCGGCCGCAGTGAGGACCGCGGTCCGCTCGGCAGCGCGAACCTCGCGCGCCTGCTCCGCGATCAGGCGCCCGACCCGGCGGTGAAGTTCTTCCTCGCCGACATCGTCGACCTCGGCTTCGTCGGCACCGACGTCGCGTACGTCGTCTCGCGTGGCGCCGACGTGGTCCAGCGCGTCGTCTACACCGGCAGCGGGCCCGCGCTCGGCTCGACGTTCAACAAGCAGATCGATCTCAACGTCGCGCCCGCCGGCAGCCCCGGCCCGTGCCAGAACCCGACCGGCATCGCCGTCACGCACGCGGGCGCGCGCGCGTACGTCAACTGCTGGGGCACGCGCCGCCTCGGCGTCGTCGACTTCTCGACGCAGACCCTGGCGAAGACGGTCGAGTCGGCGGCGATCAGCACCGCCGAGCGCGCCGCGCAGGACGGCCGCCACTTCTTCTTCACCGGGCGCGGCCGCTGGTCGCGTGACGCGTGGTCGTCGTGCGGCTCGTGCCACCCCGACGGGCTCTCCGACAACATCACGTGGAGCTTCGCCGCCGGCCCGCGCCAGTCGACCGCGATGGACGGCAGCTACAGCCACGGCCCGGGCGCGCAGAAGCAGCGCGTCTTGAACTGGACCGGCATCTTCGACGAGATGCACGACTTCGAGCGCAACACGCGCGGCGTGCAGGGCGGCAAGGGCGCGGTGACGCGGCCGGACCCGAACCTCGCGGGCGCGGCGTGCGGCAACCTCGCGCAGGAGGCGCAGATCCCGATCTCCGACGCCGGCCTCGGCCGCGCGGTGAAGTTCGACATGGAGAACACGGCGGGGGCGTGCACCGACGACTGGAACGACATCGACGCCTACGCGCGCTCGATCCGTCCGCCGCGCGCGCTGCAGAAGCTCGACGCCGCCTCGGTCGCGCGCGGCGCCGCGCTGTTCGGCGAGCCGACGGCGCAGGCCAACAA
>JAIOII010000046.1 GCA_019912685.1 Kofleriaceae bacterium | reverse complement strand
ACCCGGCGCTCCAGCCGCTCGCGTTCCTCGCCGGCGCCTGGCGCACCGAGGATGGGACCGTCGAGATCTGGACGCCGGCCGGCGACGCGCTCTTCGGCGTCTCGTTCTCCGACGGCGGCGGCTTCGAGTGCGTGATCCTGTCGGTCTACGAGGGCGCGGTCACGTACCGCGCCATGCCCGGCGGCAAGCCGGCCGTGCCCTTCGTCCTCGACGCGACGACGCTTGCCCACGGCAACGCGCGCTTCACCAACCCGGCGCACGACGATCCGCAGGTCGTCCAGTACACGCGGCGCGGCGACGCGCTCGCGGCCACGGTCAGCCGCCTCGACGGCTCGAACGCCCTCACGTTTCGCTTCACGCGCGACGCGCCCGCGCCCGCGCCGGTGCTCGCCGACGCCGATCGTCAGTTCGCCGCCGACACCGCCCGCGACGGCGCCGCCGGCTGGACGCGCTGGTTCGCCGCCGACGGCGCGATGCTGCGCGCGACTGAGCGCATCGAGGGCCACGCCGCGATCCAGGAGCTCATGGCGCCGCTCCTCGACGATCCCCACAAGCAGCTCGTGTGGGAGCCGGTCGCGTCGGGCTTCGCGCCCGGCGGCGACCTCGGCTTCACCGTCGGCGAGGCCCACATCGTCGACCGCGGCAAGGTCACGTGGTACGGCGCCTACGTCACGATCTGGCAGCAGCAGCCGGACGGCACGTGGCGCGTGCGGTTCGACACCGGCGACGACGACTCAGCGCCTGGGAAGCATTCGCTCCCAGGCTCGTATTGATCGGTCGGCCCCCGGCCCAGAGGCCGGGCCCGATCTCGTACGGACCCAGACCGGCGCGCTGCGCGCGCCTCAGGTCGGCGCGGCGACGCGTAGCGGACGCGCGCGCGCCGGCGGCAGGTGCGCGCGGAGATCGGCGAGCAGATCGTCGCGCAGCGAGCGCCGCTCGTGCCACAGGTTGCGCGCCTGGTGCGGATCGCCGCGGAGGTCGTAGAGCTCGCCCTCGGTCCCGTCGAAGCGCGGCAGGGTCTGGCCGGCGAGCCAGACCGACTCGTAGAGCCGGAAGCGTCCGCCGACGCCGCGCGTGGTCGGCAGGTACGTCGTGCACAGGTAGCCGTCGCGGTAGATCGTGCGCAGGTGCATGCCGACGGCGGCGAACTGGCTGTCGAACGTCGTCAGCACGCGCTCGCGCCGCTGCACGCCGTCGACCGTCGGCAGCGCCGCGCCCTGCATCTCCGCGGGCACGGGCACGCCGGCGATCGCGAGGAACGTCGGCGCCAGATCGACGTGGCCGACCGGCTCGTCGACGAGCGTCGGCGCGACGCCCGCGCTCGGCGCCGGCCGCCACAGGAGCGGCACGTGCAGGAGCGACGTCACGTGATACGGCCCCTTGAACAGGAGCCCGTGGTCGCCCTGGAGCTCGCCGTGATCCGACGTGTAGAAGACGTCGGTGTGCTCGTCGACGCCGCGCGCCCGCAGCGCGGCGAGGATGCGGCCGACCGCGTCGTCGATCAGCTCGTTCTCGACCTGGATCATGGCGTCGACCTCGCGCAGCTGATCGGCCGTGAAGGCCGCCGGCCGGAACGCGATCGGTCCGCCCTCGGGGTTGTGGAAGCGGCCGTCGTACCAGTCGAGCCAGTGCCGCGGCTTCTCCGCGAGCCGCCGCCGCATCTCCGCCGCCGAGCCGGGATGCCCCGGCGGCAGCGGCCGATCGCGGAAGTCGGGCGCGCGCCGCTCCACCTCGCGCCGCGGCGGATCGAACGGGTGGTGCGGATCGGGGAAGCTGACCCAGCAGAAGAACGGCTCGTCGGCGGAGAGCCCGCGCATCCACGCGATCGCGCGGTCGGCGATCCAGTCGGTGTGGTAGAGCTCGCGCCGGATCGGGTTGTGGCGCACCTCGGGCGCGCCGGTCTCGCCGCCGCCGGCGCCCGTGAGCACCGCGCCGAAGCCGCGGACGTGCTCGGGGTGGTGCGTCCAGATCCAGTCGGCGTAGTGGTGGCCGCCGAGCGGGCCGTGGGTCGCGAGCTCGACGTGGGAGAAGCCCCGCCACGGCCCGGTCGAGCGCTCCGCGGCGAGGCGGTTCTCGCGGTGGCGCAGGAAGGGATCGAGGTGCGGATCGAAGTGCGCCTTGCCGACGAGCGCGGTGCGATAGCCGGCGCCGGCGAGCAGCGCGGCGACGTTGGGCCCGTCGTCGGGCGCGGCGATGCCGTTGGCCACGACGCCGTGCGTGCGCGGGTGCTGCCCGGTCAGCATCGTCGTGCGCGACGGCATGCACACGACGTTCTGCACGTGCGCGCGGCGGTAATGCACACCGGCGCGGGCCAGGGCGTCGAGCGCGGGCGTGCGCGCGAAGCGATTGCCGGTAACGCCGAGCGCGTCGTAGCGCTGCTGGTCGACGGTGATGAAGAGGATGTTGCGACGCCGCGCTCCGGAGTGCGACGCCGGCGCGGGGTCGCGGCTCGCCGACGGCCGCGAGAGCGCGCGGCGCGCCAGGAACGTGGCGCGCGAGAGGCCGAGCACGGCCCTGGCGGCGAGGCCGAGATCCATGGGCGCCCATTCTGCCTCGGGTAGCGACGGGGCGCGCGCGGTGGCGGACGGGATGTGGTCGGGGTAACGACGATTGCGCGCGAGCACCACGCGACCGCATCTTGGCGCGATGGGTACGCGCAGGCGCGCCGCCCGGAGCCGGCGCCAGCAACGGACGACGCGCCAGGTCGTCTGGTCGAAGCTCACCGCCGAGGAGGTGTCCCCCGGCGACGTGCTGGCCTGGGGCACCGTGCTCGCGAAGGCCTGGGGCGGCCCGCTCGGCATCGAGGCGTGGCGCCTCGTGATCGAGGGCCAGCACCGTCCGCTCTGGCTCGCGCGCGGCGAGATCGTGCACCGGCTCGGACGGTTATAGTCGGCGGATGGCCGTCGACGGCGACCACGACGTCGCGCTGATCGGCGCCGGGATCATGAGCGCGACGCTCGGGACGCTGCTCGCCGAGCTCGATCCGTCGTTGCGCATGGTCGCGTTCGAGCGCCTCGACCGCGCCGCCGCCGAGAGCTCCGACGCGTGGAACAACGCGGGCACCGGGCACGCCGGCTACTGCGAGCTCAACTACACGCCGCCGGCGGCCGACGGCAGCGTCGACTGCGCGAAGGCGCACCGCATCGCCGCGCAGTTCGCGACCAGCCGCAGCTTCTGGCGATCGCTGTGCGCGCGCGGAGCGCTGCCGGAGCTGGCGACCTTCCTGCGCCAGGTGCCGCACCTCAGCTTCGTCGCCGGCGAGCGCGACGTCGCGTTCCTGCGGACGCGCGCGGCGCAGCTCCGCACCTCGCCACTCTTCCACTTCCTCGAGTACACCGACGATCCGGGCACGATCGAGGCGTGGATCCCGCTGGTGATGGACGGGCGCGAGCGCGGCGTCCCGGTCGCGGCGACGCGCATGGTGCACGGCACCGACGTGAACTTCGGCGCCCTCACCCGCTCCATGTTCGCGTCGCTCGAGGCGCGCGCGGGCTTCGCGCTGCACCTCCACCACGAGGTGCGCGACCTCCACCGCGACGGGGACCGCTGGCGCCTCGACGTCGTCGACCGCGCCACGGGCGCGGAGCGGAGCGTGCGCGCCCGCTTCGTGTTCATCGGCGCGGGCGGCTACTCGCTGTCGCTGCTCGAAGCGAGCGGGATCCCCGAGGCGGCCGGCTACGGCGCGTTCCCGGTGAGCGGGCAGTGGCTGCGGTGCACGAACCCGGACGTCATCGCGCGCCACCACGCCAAGGTGTACGGCCAGGCCGAGGTCGGCGCGCCGCCGATGTCGGTGCCGCACCTCGACACGCGCTGGATCGGCGGGCAGCAGGAGCTCCTCTTCGGTCCGTACGCGGGGTTCACGACGCGCTTCCTGAAGGAAGGCTCGCCGCTCGATCTCCTGCGCTCGATCGGGGTCGGCAACGTGCGCGCGGTCGTCGCGGCGGGGCTCGACAACCTCGACCTCACCCGCTACCTGGTGGGCCAGGCGATGCTGTCGCCCGACGAGCGCCTCGCGCTCCTGCGCCGCTACTACCCGCGCGCGCACGACGACGACTGGGAGGTGCAGATCGCGGGGCTGCGCGTCCAGATCATCAAGAGCGACGGACGCGGCGGCGGCGACCTGAAGTTCGGCACCGAGGTCGTGACGAGCGCCGACGGTTCGATCGCCGCGCTCCTCGGCGCGTCGCCCGGCGCGTCGACGGCCGTGGCGATCATGCTCGAGGTCCTGGAACGGTGTTTCCCCTCACAGTGGGCGTCGGACGCGTGGCGCTCGCGGCGGGCGGCGCTCCTGCCGCGATCCGATGCTACGGTCATGCATCGCTAGAACCGGGTGCGGCGATCGTCGCCGCAGGCTCCGCTGCTGGTCGGGCCGCCAGCGGCACCCCAACAAGGTGCCGTGGAGTACACGCCATCGTCGCCGCGCGACCTTCCGCGCGAACGCCCCGCTCGTAGCCTCCGCGGCGCGGTCGCCGCGCTCTCGGCGGCCGTCGCCGTCATCGTCACCATGGCCGCGCTCGCGCTCGTCCTGGCGACGACGCGCCTCAACCGGACCTCGCAGGAGCTCGGCGGCGCCGTCGAGAGCGTGCGCGTCTCGCACGACGTCGGGATCGATCTGCTGCTCCACGCGCACACGCAGGACGACCTCGCGCGGACCAGCACCGCGGCGTCGCTGCGTGATCGGCTGGACCGGCTGCGCGGCTACGTGTCGTCGCCCCGGGAGCAGCGCCTGCTCGACGCGGCCCTCGCGAGCGTCGAGGCCTACCTGTCGCGCGGCGACCGCGAGGCACACGCCGCGGCCTACGAGTCGGTGATCGCGCTCATCGACATCAACACGGTCCAGGCGCGGCGCGCCGTCGATCGCGCCGCCGGCCTGAACCGGACGGCCCACGCGCTCGGGATCGGGATGATCGCGCTCCTCCTGGTCGGCGTCGCCGCGGTCCCCTGGTGGCTGCAGCGCCGCGTCGTCCGTCCGATGAGCGAGCTCGCGACGACCATGGCCACGTTCGGCGGCGGGAGGCGTGAGGTTCGCGCCGCGGTCGCCGGTCCGTCGGAGGTGGTCACGATCGCCGAGCAGTTCAACGCGATGGCCGAGAGCCTGGAGCACCAGCGCCGATCACAGACCGCGGTGCTCGGCGGCGTCGCACACGATCTGCGCAGCCCGCTCGCGGCGATGCGCCTGAGCGTCGCGACGCTGCACGGGGGTACGCTGTCGGCCGAGCGCACCGAGGCGATCGCCGCGCGGCTCGACCGCCTGGTCGGCCGCGTCGAACGCATGGTCGACGACCTCCTCGACGCGACGCGCATCGAGGCCGGCCAGCTCCGGCTCGAGCTCCGCCCGTGCGACGTCCGCGAGGTGATCGACGAGGTCATCGAGCACGCGCGGGCCAGCGCGAGCGGGCGCGACGTCGCGGTGCTCGTTCCCGACGCGCCGATCGTCGTGCGCGGTGACGCGCTGCGCCTGGAGCAGGCGCTCGGCAACCTGGTCAGCAACGCGATCAAGTACTCGCCGGAGGGTGGCGCGGTGGAGGTGCGCGCGGCGTGCGAGCAGGACGAGGTGGTGGTCGAGGTGCGCGATCGAGGTCGGGGCATCTCGGAGGAGGACCGGTCGTCGTTGTTCCAGCCGTTCCGGCGCGCCGGATCGGCGGCCGGCATCGCCGGGGTCGGGCTCGGCCTGTTCGTGACCCGGGGCATCGCGGAGGCGCACGGCGGCCGCGTCGACGTCGAGAGCGAGGTCGGGCGCGGCACCGTCGTCCGCATGCGACTGCCGGCGCTGCGCGTTGCCGCCCCCTGACGCGCAATGCGATGGTCGGCGGGCATGGATGACGCCGCGCTCGAGACGCTGCGCCGCCGCGGTCGATTCGTCGAGCTCGCGACGGCGCTCGAGGCCGCGCCCGCGACGGCCCGCGCGGTCGATGGTCCGTTCCGCGACGGCGGCCCCGACCGCGGCGAGGTCGCCGCGCGCCTGCACGAGCTCGGCCGTGTGCAGTGGCACCTCGCGCGTTTCGCCGACGCCGAGCGCAACCTGACGCGGGCCCTGGCGCTGCGCGAGGAGCTGCTCGGGCCGCTGGACCCGCGGACGATCGACACGCGCGAGCGCATCGCCGCGCTCTTCCACTACCGCGCCGACGCCCGCGCCGAGCGGCTGTTCCGCGAGGTGATCGCGCAGCGCGAGGCGGTGCACGGCGCAGAGCACGCGGCGGTCGCCATCGCGCGACGCAACCTCGGCGCGCTCCTGCGCGACAGCGGGGAGATCGAGGAGGCGCGCGG